>DASTOQ010000075.1:0-58035 GCA_035720205.1 Steroidobacteraceae bacterium
GGTGCGGCCGCGACCGCCGTGCCGCGGCGTGCTCAGCGCCGGTCGTCCTTCGCCTCGCGCGCCGGTTGCTCCGAAGGCGCGGGTGCCTCGGCGGAATCCGCGGGCCGTTCCGCGGCGCGCGCGCCGGCGACGATCAGCATCTGGGTACCGCCTTCGAGCCGAACGTTGCGACGCGCGGAGCTGATCACGGAACCTTGCGCACCGCCCTGTGCGGCACCCGCGATCTCCAGGTCGCGGATGCCGAATACGCCGCGACTGCCGGATTGCAGGCCGCCGGCGACGTCCAGCCCGCCGACCGCTCCTGTCGAGCGCGCGGCAGCGCCTGCCGCACCGCCGACCGCGCCGCCGATGCCGGTGGCCGTAGGGCCCGTCGTGCCGGCCACGCCGCCGACGGTCCCGCCGACATTGCCGGCGATGCCGCCGGCGGAGCCGGCAGCCGAGCCACCGGCGTTGCCCGCACCATAGCCGCCCATGCCGGCGCCCTCGCCGCCGCCCGAACCGGCCGCGCGTGCTGCGGCCAGCGCGGTGACCGCCCCGTTCAGTGCGACCGTGCTGCCATCCTTGAGCACGGCATGATCGAACACGATGCCGAGCTGCGACGAGGTGTCGCCGCCGGCCGAGCCGCCGCGCGGCCGGGCCTGCGTGACGCGCCCGACCAGCTTCGACCCGCGCGGCACGACCACCTGGCCGCCCGAGCGGATGTCCTTCGTCGCGCGCGCGCTGACTTCGTCGCCGGGTCTGGCCTTGCCCGCGTCCACGGGCCTGGTGAGCGCGGCACTGATCTCGGTGCCCTCGGCAATGCTGACGGAGGATTCACCTGCCGCCGCATCCGCCGAACCCGAACCGGTTGCGGTCGCCGCGGCACCCTCGCCCGTGGCGGTCACGCCCGCCTGTCCCTGCGCCGTGCCCTGCGCCGACGCGCCGGTGGCCGGCTTCTGCTCCGCCTGCGCGGATGCGGGGCCGGCGGCGAGCAGCAACAGTGTCGCTGTAAATATCACGATGAAACCCATGACCGAGCCTCCTCCATTGCGGATGATCGTCGACCTGAAAATTTAGAGCGGCAGGCACGCAAGACAAGCGACGCAAGTCGCAAATCGGCGTCGCTGGGGCATTTCCGGCGCCGAATCAGGGCATTTACGCCAAGCCGCGCAGCTTCAGATTACGCCGCGCCGCTCCTGGTCGAGCTCGATCGACTCGAACAGCGCGCGGAAATTGCCCTCGCCGAAACCCTCGTTGCCCTTGCGCTGGATGATCTCGAAGAAGATCGGGCCGATCACGTTCCTGGTGAAGATCTGCAGCAGAATGCCGTCCTTGGCACTGCCGTCGATCAGGATGCGCCGCTCCCGCATGCGCGCGAGCGACTCCTGGTGGCCCTGCACGCGTGCATCCACGCCCTCGTAGTAGGTCTCCGGCGTGTCCTGGAACTCGATGCCATTTGCGCGCAGCGCGTCCACTGTCCCATAGATGTCGTCGGTGAACAGTGCGATGTGCTGGATGCCCTCTCCGCGGTACTCGCGGATATATTCCTCGATCTGGCTCTTGTCGTCCTGGCTCTCGTTGATCGGGATGCGGATCTTGCCGCAGGGACTCGTCATCGCGCGGCTGAAGAGCCCGGTCTTCCTGCCCTCGATGTCGAAGTAACGGATCTCGCGGAAGTTGAACAGCCGCTGGTAGAAGCCGGCCCAGTGGTCCATGTTGCCGCGGCGCACGTTGTGCGTCAGGTGGTCGATCACGGTGAGCCCCGCGCCGCGCACCGGCCCCGGATCCTGCACCGGCACGAAGTCCACGTCGTAGATGGTGCGGTCGCCGTAGCGGTCCACCAGGTAGACCAGGCTGCCGCCGATGCCCTCGATCGCGGGGATTGCGAGCTCCATCGGGCCGACCCGCGTCTCGACCGGCGTGGCGCCGAGTTCGACCGCGCGGCGGAAGGCGAAGGCCGCATCCTTGACGCGGAATGCCATGGCGCAGGCCGACGGGCCGTGCTCGCGTGCGAAGCGCTGGCCGAAGCCCTCCGGCTCGGCATTGATGATGAAGTTGACGTCGCCCTGCCGGTGCAGCGTCACGTTCTTGCTGCGGTGGCGGGCGCTCACCGGGAAGCCCATGCGCGCGAACAGCGCCCGCAGCTGCTCCGGGTCGGGGGCGGTGTACTCGACGAATTCGAAGCCGTCGGTGCCCATCGGATTCTCGAACAGGTCGGTCATGACCGGCTCCCGGCAAGGGTGTTTCCGCAACTTTAATCCGTCCGGTGCGCGCGCGGAACCGGCCGCACGGCCGGTGTATAATTCGCGCGGCAACGCCGCCGCCCGCATCGCCGCGGGCCGGGCGAGTCTGGAATCGAACGGAACCTCATGCTAGGCAGGATCCCGGCCGCCCGACAGGCAATCATCGACCGCATCGCCGCCCGCGCCCGCCGCGCGGCGCGCCGGGCCGCGCCGGTGCCGGCAGAGAGCTTCGTCCGTTCCTTTTACCACGGCGTGTCCGAGCTCGACCTGGTGCAGCATGCCGAGGCGGATCTCGCCGGGGCCGCGCTCGCGCAGCTGGCGCTCGGGCGGCTGCGCCGGCCCGGACGCGCGCTGGTGCGCGTGTTCAACCCGGACCCGGCGCGCGACGGCTTCCATTCCTCGCACACGGTCATCATGGTCGTCACCGACGACATGCCATTCCTGGTGGACTCGCTCGGCATCGTCTGCGGCCAGAGCGGGCTCGCCGTGCACCTACTGGCGCATCCTGTCTTTTCCGTGCTGCGCGACCGGCGCGGGCGGCTGCGGGAGCTGCGGCTCGTCGGCAGCGCCGGCGCCCGCGCCGAATCGTGGCAGCTCATCCACGTGGACCGCGAGCCGGACGCGGGCCGCCTCGGCGTTCTTGAGCGGAACATCCGCCGCACGCTCGACGACGTGCGCGTCGCCACTGCCGACTGGCGCAAGATGCGCGCCAAGGCCCGCGAGGCGGCGGCGCTCCTCGGCGGCACGCGCCTGCGGGGCCAGCAGCACGAGCTGCGCGAGGCGCGGGCGCTGCTGGAGTGGATGGAGGACAAGCACTTCACTTTCCTCGGCTACCGCGAGTACCGGCTGCGCCGCGGGCCGCGGCGCGATCTGCTGCAGCCGGTCGCGGGCTCCGGACTCGGCCTGATGCGCGCCGGGCGGCGCGGCAAGCCGCGCTCGATCCCGCTGACCGGCGAGGTGCGCGACTTCGCGCGTTCGCCGGAGCCGCTCATCATCACCAAGGCCAACTCGATCGCGACGGTGCACCGCTCGACCTACCTCGATTACGTCGGGTTCAAGAGCTTCGACGCCGGCGGCAAGGTGACCGGCGAGCGCCGCTTCATCGGGCTGTGGACCTCCTCCGCCTACAGCCGGACCCCGCGCGAGATCCCTGTGCTGCGCCACAAGGTGCAGCGCGTCATCGACCATTTCGCGCTTCCGCCGACGAGCCACGACAACAAGGCCCTGATCCACGCGCTCGAGACCTTTCCGCGCGACGAGCTGTTCCAGGCGACGGTGCCGGACCTGATCCGGATCGTCCGTGGCGTCGTCAACCTCTACGAGCGCTCGCAGGTGCGCCTGTTCGTGCGCCGCGACGTGTTCCGCCGCTTCTACTCCTGCCTGGTGTACGTGCCGCGCGACCGCTACAACACGCAGGCGCGGCTGCGCATCGAGGCGCTCGCGCGCGATGCCTTCGGCGGCGTCGCGATCGAGTCGCAGGTCCAGCTGTCGGAGTCGGCGCTCGCGCGCCTGCACCTGCTGGTGCGCACGCCTCCGGAGCGCGACGCCGGGGTGGATGCCGTCGAGCTCGAGCGCCGCATCACCGAGGCCGTGCGCACCTGGCAGGACCGGCTCAGGGACGCGCTGACCGAGGCGCACGGCGAGGCGGAGGCGATCCGGCTCGACCGCGACTGGGGCCCGGCCTTTCCGGCCTCCTACCAGGAGGACACGCCGTTCGAAGCGGCCGTCGACGACGTCGCCTGCCTCGAGGCGCTGGTCGCCGAGCCTTCAGGGCTGCGCATGGCGCTGTACCGTGCCGGAGGTCAGCCTGCGCACAAGGTGCAGTTCAAGCTGTTCCGCCGTGAGCGGCCGATCCCGATCTCGGACGTGCTGCCGACGATCGAGAACCTCGGCCTCAAGCTGATCAGCGAGCGCCCGTACGAGATCGAGACGCCGGGCTGCAGCTGCTGGATCCAGGACTTCGAGCTCGAGCACCCGCGCGGCGTCGCGATCGACCTCGCGACCGACGGGCCGCGCTTCAAGTCCACCTTCGCGCAGGTCTGGCTCGGCAATGCCGACAACGACGGCTTCAACCGCCTGGTGCTCGCGGCCGACCTGACCTGGCGCGAGGCCATGGTGCTGCGCAGCTACGCGCGCTGGTTCGTCCAGCTCGGCCTGCCCCTGTCGCAGTCCTACATGGAGGAAGCGCTGGCGAGCAACGCCGCGGCCGCGGGGCGGCTGCTGAAGCTGTTCCTGGCCCGCTTCGACCCGGCGCTGGCCGCCGGCGAGCGGCGACGCGCCGAGGCGGCGCAACGCCGGGCGATCGACCGCCTGCTCGCGGGCGTCACGCGCATCGACGACGACCGCATCCTGCGCGCCTTCCTCGCGGCCATCGACGCGACGCTGCGCACCAACTATTTCCAGGCGGGCACGGACGGCGCACCGAAACCGTACCTGTCGCTCAAGCTCGATCCGCGCCGGGTCGCGGAAGTGCCGCTGCCGAAGCCGATGTTCGAGATCTTCATGCACTCGCCGCGGGTCGAGGGGGTGCACCTGCGCATGGGCCGCGTCGCGCGCGGCGGCCTGCGGTGGTCGGACCGGCGCGAGGATTTCCGCACCGAGATCCTGGGCCTCATGAAGGCGCAGAACGTCAAGAACACGGTCATCGTGCCGGTCGGCGCCAAGGGCGGTTTCGTGCCGCGCCGGCTGCCCGCCGGCCGCGACGAGGCGCTGGCCGAGGGCACGGCGTGCTACCGGACCTTCATCCGCTCGCTGCTCGACGTCACCGACAACGTGGTCGCCGGCAAGGTGGTGCCGCCGCCCGCGGTGGTGCGCCAGGACGGCGACGACCCCTACCTCGTGGTCGCGGCCGACAAGGGCACGGCGAAGTTCTCGGACGTCGCCAATTCAATCTCGCAGGAATACGGCTTCTGGCTGGACGACGCCTTCGCCTCGGGCGGCTCGGCGGGCTACGACCACAAGGAGATGGGCATCACCGCGCGCGGCGGCTGGGAGTCCGTGCGCCGCCACTTCCGCGAGCTCGGCCTCGACACGCAGACGCAGGACTTCACGGCTGCCGGCATCGGCGACATGTCCGGCGACGTGTTCGGCAACGCGATGCTGCTCTCGAGGCACATCCGGCTGCTGGCCGCCTTCGACCACCGCCACATCTTCCTGGACCCGTCGCCCGACGCCGCGAAGAGCTTCGCCGAGCGCAAGCGCCTGTACGATCTGCCGCGCTCGAGCTGGGAGGACTACGACCGGCGCCTGATCTCCAGGGGCGGCGGCGTGCACTCGCGCCAGAGCAAGTCCATCGCGCTGACGCCGGAGGCGCGCGCGATGCTCGGCGTCGAGGCCCCATCGGCCTCGCCCAGCGAGGTGATGCGGGCGATCCTGAAGATGCCGGTCGACCTGCTGTGGAACGGCGGCATCGGCACCTGGGTCAAGTCTGCGGACGAGACCCACGCCGAGATCGGCGACCGCGCCAACGACGCGGTGCGCGTCAACGGCTCGGAACTGCGCTGCCGCGTCGTCGGTGAAGGCGGCAACCTCGGATTCTCGCAGCGCGGGCGCATCGAATTTGCCATGGCCGGCGGGCGCATCAACACCGACTTCATCGACAATTCGGCCGGCGTCAACTGTTCCGACGTCGAAGTGAACCTCAAGATCCTGTTCAGCCTGCTGATGCAGTCCGGCAGGATCACGCGCGGCGCACGCGACCGCCTGCTGGCACGCATGACGGACGAGGTCGCCGGCCTGGTGCTGCGCAACAACTACCTGCAGTGCCTGGCGATCTCGGGCCTGCAGGCGCGCTCGAAGGAGCGCATCTTCGAGCTCGGCCACGTGATCCGCGCGCTCGAGCGCGCAGGCACGCTCGACCGCGCCCTCGAGTCGCTGCCGACCGACGAGGACATCGCCGAGCGGCACCGCAACGGGCAGGGCCTGACGCGGCCCGAGCTCGCGATGCTGCTCTCCTATTCGAAGATCTGGCTGTCGTCGAAGCTGCTCGAATCCGACGTCGCCTCCGACCCGTACCTCGGCAACGAACTGACGCGGTACTTCCCGATGCCGGTCCAGCGGCGCTTCGCCGAGGCGATCGGGCGCCACCAGCTGCGCCGCGAGATCATCGTCACCGCCACCACCAACAGCCTCGTCAACCGCATGGGCCCGGTGTTCGCGATCCGCACCCAGGAGGACACCGGCGCCGACATCGGCAACATCGCGCGCGCCTTCGCGATCGCGCGCGAGATCACCGGCATGCGCGAGCTGTGGGCCGACATCGAGGCGCTCGACGACGCCGTGCCCGCGGCGCTGCAATACGACATGGCGCACGAGACCACGCGGCTGCTGCGGCCGCTGACCTACTGGGTGCTGCGCAACCTCGGGCCGGACCTCGGCATCGAGCGGGCCGTCAGCCGGCTGCGGCCCGGCGTCCGCGAGCTGATCGGCGACCTGCGCGACGTGCTCGAGGGCCTCGAGGCCGAGCGCTACGAGCGCGTGCTGGCGCGCTTCTCGCAGCCCGGCGTGCCGCCATCCGTGGCCCGGCGCGTGGCGAGCCTGGGCGCGATCCACTCCGGGGTGGACATCGTCGAAGTGGCGCTCGCGCGCCGCACGCCGATCCGCCACGCGGCGCAGGTGTACTTCGGGCTCGGGGCCTCGATCGGGCTCGACTGGATCCGCGGCCAGATCGAGCGGCTCGCGGTCGAGGGGCACTGGCAGGCACTCGCGCGCGGCACCCTGCGCGAGGATGCCTACGCGCTGCAGCGGCGCCTGTGCGAGCGCATCCTCGCCAAGGGCCGCCGCGGCGATCCCGCCGCCGCCGTCGAGGCCTGGCTCGCCGCCGCGGGAGGCGCCGCCGACGGCGTGCGGCGCGCCGTGCAGGAGATGCGCACCACGGGCACCGCGGATTTCCCGACGCTGTCGGTCGCGTTGCAGGCCGTGCGGCGCCTCGCCGAGCGCTGAGGCCCCGGCGTGCCCGGCAAGCTCGTGCTCGTGCGCCATGGCCAGAGCACCTGGAACCGCGAAAACCTGTTCACCGGCTGGACCGACGTCGACCTGACGCCGCAGGGCGCAGCCGAGGCTCAGGCCGCGGGCGCGCTGCTTCGCGACGCCGGCTTCGACTTCGACGTCGCCTTCACCTCGGTGCTCAAGCGCGCCATCCGCACCCTGTGGATCATGCAGGACGTGATGGACCGCATGTGGATCCCGGTCGAGCGCGACTGGCGCCTGAACGAGCGACATTACGGGGCGTTGCAGGGCCTCGACAAGGCCGAGACGACCGCGAAGTACGGCGTCGCGCAGGTGAAGGCCTGGCGGCGCAGCTATGACGTCGCGCCGCCGCCACTCGCGGACGACGACCCGCGGCACCCGCGCTTCGACCCGCGCTACCGCGGCGTGGAGCGGACGCGGCTGCCGGCGACCGAGTCGTTGAAGGACACGCTCGCGCGCGTCGAACCGTGCTGGCGCGAGCGCATCGCGCCCGCCCTTGCCCGGGGCCAGGACGTGCTGGTGGTCGCGCACGGCAACAGTCTGCGGGCGATGGTCAAGATGCTGGACGGCATGAGCGACGCCGCGATCGTCGAGCTCAACATCCCGACCGGCGTGCCGATCC
Source organism: Steroidobacteraceae bacterium (assembly GCA_035720205.1). Classification (GTDB taxonomy): domain Bacteria; phylum Pseudomonadota; class Gammaproteobacteria; order Steroidobacterales; family Steroidobacteraceae; genus SCUD01. The sequence continues at coordinate 7,813 of DASTOQ010000075.1, forward strand.
TCTACGAGCTGGACGGCGGCCAGCGGCCCGTCGTTCCGCGCCGCTTCCTCGGCGACGCCGCCGCGATCGAGGCCGCTGCGGCCGCCGTCGCGCGCCAGGCCGAGCGAACCTAAAGGGGACGCATCCCCTTTAAGTTCATTCGTCCGGCGCGACCTCGACCTCGATGCCGGACAGCGATTCCTCGAACGGGATCTGGCAGGACAGCCGCGAGCCGTGCGGACGGTAGCTCTCGAGCTCCTGGAGGATTTCCTTCTCGTCACCCTGCATCGGCGGCAATCGGTCGATCCAGGGCTGCGCCACGTAGACGTGGCAGGTCGCGCAGGAGCACATGCCGCCGCAGATTGCGGCGACGCCGTAGTCGAACTCGCGCAGCGTTTCCATCAGGCTGACGCCGACGCGTCCGGCCACGCGGTGCACGCCGCCCTCGCGATCGGTCACGATGATCTCGCTCATGGGTCGCGCATCTTGCGTGAACAGGCTGCCGCCGCGCAACCGCTCAGGCCAGCAGGCGCGCGGCCAGTCGCGCCTGCAGGTCCGCTTCCAGCGGCAGGCCCTCGAGTCCGGCGACTGCATTCCAGCCGTACCAGAGGCAGTCGAAGATCCAGACGAGCGTCGCGATGCGCGCCCGCAGCGCCGCCCGCTCCTGTCCGTAGCCCGACAGCAGTGCGTCGACCCGCGACGGCGCGAGGTCGTGGTAGCCGATGCAGGCCGCGAGGTCCGCAGCCGCGTCGCCGGGCCCGGCATACTCCCAGTCCACGACCACCAGCCGCGATCCGTCGTCGATGAAGTTGCGGTGATGCAGGTCGTGATGGCAGGACACTGTGCGCGACGGAGCGAGCCGCGCGCGCCGCGCGGCCAGCCGGCGCGCGAGCTCGACCGTCTCCGGCGACGGCGCCCGCGCATGCACGCGCTCGAGGCAGGCCGCGGCGCGGGCGCCGAAATCGATGACCGGCAATCCCGGCGGCGCCGGCAATGCGTGCAGCCTTGAGATCCAGTCCCCGACGCGCCGCAGGATCGCGCGATCCCGCATGTCCTCGCGCGACAGCATGCGTCCGGCGACGAACCGCGTGACCAGCAGCCCCCGCTCCGGCCGCGCCAGCACGACGGCGGGCGCGAGCTCGGCGGCCGCCGCCAGCGCATGCATCCTGCATTCCGAGCCGCGGCTCGCGCCCAGCGCCGCCGCAGGACTGCCTGCGATCCTCAGCACCAGGTCGTGCCGGGCGTCGCGCAGGCGCAGCGCCCGGTTCGCGACCCCGGCCGGGAGCGCCGTGACCTCCGGCGACACGAGCCCGAGCCCGCCGGCGACGGCTGCGACCGCGCGTTGCAGGTCCTGCGGCAATTCTCCGTTCACGCGGCCGCCATGCTGCGCCGCCATTCGCGCCAGCCGACGGCGGCGAGCACCGCGAAGCCCAGGTACAGCGCCGCGGTTGGCGCGAGGCCCCGGCTCAGGAACAGGCCGGCGAGCCCCACGTCGATGACGATCCACCACAGCCAGGCTTCGACGCGGCGGCGCGCGAGCATCCAGGTGGCGGCGACGCTCGCCCAGGTGCCGAGCGACTCGGCCAGCGGCGCGGCGGAGGCCTCGAACGCCACGAGCAGCGGCGCCGTCGCGGCGGTCGCCACGCCCACGCCCGCGAGCAGCGGCATCTGGCGCGACAGCGGCCACGAACGCGGCCGCGCGGGCACCTCGCCGTCGGGCCGCCAGACGACCCAGCCGTAGACGGACAGCGCGACATAGGCCACCTGCAGCGCGGCCTGCAGCGGCAGGCCGGCGCGCATGAACACGACGATGAACAGCGCCGTGCTGATGCCGCCCGCGATCCAGCAGGCGCGTTGCTGGCGGATCGCCAGCACGATGTAGGCGAGGCCGATGGCGACGGCGACCGGTTCAATCAGCGCCACCCAGCACCTTCATGACGATCACGGCACGTATCGGGCCTTCGAGGGTGCGGGCGATTTCCGCGCGCAGCGCGTCGAACACCGGGTTGAATTCGCCGCTCACCTGCGTGCTCATCGAGTTCGTGACCACGGCGACTCCGGCACGCGCCTTCAGGCGATCGATGAAATCCCGGATCGGCGGAATGAAATCGTCCGCCAGCGGGTACAGGCTCAGTTCGACTGCGACATGCATGGAGACTCCTCAGTAGACAAAGCGGGCGGTCACGCCGAGCTGGCGCGGATCGCCCCAGCGCAGGAACAACTGCTCCGGAAAGTCCGGGGGTTCGTTCCCGAAATAGAAGCCGCGCACCGGGTAGCGTTCGTCGAACAGGTTGCGCACCCAGACGTGCACCGACCAGCGTCCGGCATCGAAGCCCGCGCGCGCATTCGCGAGGAAGCGCGAGCCCGCGCGCTGGTCGTGGCTGTTGTCGAAGTAGAAGCCGGACTCGGCCGAGAGGTCGAGCCGCGCCGTCCAGCCCGCGGGATGGCGCCAGCCCGCCGCCAGCGCGAGCTTCCACTCGGGCGCGTGCGCCCAGGCGCGCCCATCGAGGTCGCGCTCGCCGAAGCGGTAGCCCAGGAACCGCGAATCCATCCATGACAGCATCGCCTCCAGCGCGAGCGCCGGCGTCAGCTGCCGCCGCCCGGTGGCCTCCACGCCCCAGGCTTCGCCATTCGCCGCATTGTCGGTCAGGAACAGGAAGGTCAACGGATCCTGCGGGTCGAGCTGGAACGAAGTCGCCACCTGCTGATCCTCGCGTCGCGTGTAGAACAGGTTGACGTCGCCGGACTGCGTGTTCCCGGCGTCACGCCCCTTCCAGCCGATCTCGACCGACCACAGGTACTCGTCGCCGAACTGCGCCCGGTCCGCAGGCACCGCGGTACCGATGTTGAAGCCGCCAGCGCGGAAGCCGCGCGACAGCGCGGCCCAGACCCTCTGCGCCTCGCCGAGCCGCTGCGTGACGGACAGCTCGCCGCCCCACATGCGCTCGCGCGGACGGAACGACAGGCCGTCGCTGTCGCCGTAGTTTGCGTCGCGCTCCTCGAGGCGCAGGCCCGCGGCCGCGACCGTCGCGGGCAGCGGCGACCACTCGACCTGGCCGTAGACCGCCGTGCTGGTTGCGCGATAGCGGCTGTCGAACTGCCGCTCGAACGCGTCGTCGAGAAACAGGCCGTCGTCGCGGATGCTGTTGGCCTCTTCCAGCCGCGAGATCCACGCGCCCACGAGCCACGACCAGGCGCCGTCCACCTGCGACAGCAGGCGCAGGTCCTGGCTCAGCGTGCGCCGGGTGCGCAGCGCCTGCGAGAAGAAGTCGTAGGGACCGGCGTCGCCCCAATCATCGTCGTTGCCCCAGTCGCCGTCGAAGCTCGCCTCGATGTCCGACTCGGCCCAGGCGCCGGTCGAGCGCAGTTCGAGGCCGCGCCATCCGCTCCAGGCGAGATCCAGGTACGCGCCGTCGGAGCGCTGCGCATCGCGGCCCGGGCGGTCGGACAACGTGCGGAAGCTGTTGTCGATCGCGAACGCGTCATAGCCATTGTCGAAATCGGCGTGCATCAGGCCGAGGTCCGCGCGCAGGCGCGCCGTTGCGAGCCTGAGCTTCAGGCGCGCGGTCAGTTCGTCGCGCTCGTTGGTGTCGTCGCGGCCGAGATAGGCGTTATGCCGGAATCCGTCGCTGGACGCCTGATGCACGACGGCGCGCCAGGCCCCTCTGGCGCCGCCGGTGACGGCGAACCCGCCGCCTGCCACGGCGCCGGCCATCCACAGGCCATCGTCGCCGGCGCCGGCCTCGACGCCGAACTCGCGCACCGGCACCGGATCGCGCGTCTTGATCTTGATCAGGCCGCCGAGTGCGTTCGCGCCGTAGCGCGTACCCTGCGGGCCACGCAGCACCTCCACCTGCTCGACGTCGAAGGTCGAGGCGATCATGCCGATGCCGCTGAAGTCGATCTCGTCGACCAGGAAGCCGACCGACGGATTCGGCGCGCCCTGGTACTGCTCCAGCTCGCCGATGCCGCGCAACTGGAAGTAGCGCGGGCGCGAACTGGCACCGGCCCAGGACAGCGAGGGCACGAGCGGCAGCAGTTCTTCCAGGTGCACGACGGCGGCGTCCTCGACGGTGTCGCGCGCAATCACGCTGGCGCCGCCGGGGCGATGGCCCGCCGGCACGGTCCGAAGGCCGGCCGTGACGACGATTTCCTCGAGCGGCGCGGGCTGCTGCGCGGCAGCACTCCACGGGCCGAATGCCACGAGGAGGGACGCGCATGGAATCACTGCCGGGTGTCGCATGCCTGCTCCCTACGCCGGTCCTAACCGGATCAGGTTCTACGGGTTCGCCGGTGAGCCTGCTCGGCAACCGGCATCTCAGGTCTAGTCAGACCACCCCAAGGCGGGTTCTGATACTAGCGACGGCCAGCGGCGGCCGCAACGGGCGGGTGATGGACGATCACTGGCAGGACGTGGCGGCGGAAGGGGACATCCCGGTCGGCGGCATGCAGCCCGCGGTCGTCGGCGGGCGGCGCATTCTCGTCTGCCGCCTGCGCGAGGGCCTGTTCGCGGTGGATGCGACCTGCACCCACGCCGCGGCGTCGCTCGACGAGGGCTGGTTGCGCGGCCATCGCCTCACCTGCCCGTTGCACGGCGCCGCCTTCGACGTGCGCGACGGCCGCGCACTCGGGCCGCCGGCTTTCCACTGGCTGCCGACGCACCGGGTGCGCGTGGAGGCCGGCCGCATCCTGGTCGCGCTCGGCGGGGATTGACGGCTCAGCCGCGGAATTTCGGCGGGCGGCGGTTACGCACGGCGTCCAGGCCCTCGCGCACGTCGCCGAGGCGGAAGCCCAGGAATTCGAGCGCCAGCGAGGCGTCGAACGAGGGACCGGCGAGGCGCAGCCAGTTGGCGAGCGCGTGCTTGGTGAAGGCCAGCGCGCTCGCGCTGCCGGCGGCGAGCTTCACGGCGATGCCGAGCGCGGTGTCCCGCACCTTCGCGTCGTCGACGCACAGCGACACCAGTCCGATGCGCTCGGCCTCGGCGCCGTCGAGCGGTTCGTTGGTCAGTAGGTGGTAGCGCGCCTTGGCGAGGCCGCAGAGCAGCGGCCAGATGATCACCGAATGGTCGCCCGCGGCGACGCCGAGCTTCGTGTGGCCGTCGAGGATCTTCGCACCACGGCCGGCGACCGAGACGTCGGCGAGCAGCGCCACCGCGAGTCCCGCGCCCACGGCCGTGCCGCGGATCGCGGAGACCACCGGCTTCCTGCAGTTCACCAGGTTGTAGACCAGGTCGCTCGCCTCGCGCCAGACGCGCAGCAGCGTCGCCTCGTCCTCGATCATGCGCTCGATCAGCGCGAAATCGCCGCCCGACGAGAAATGTTCGCCGGCGCCGCGCACCAGCACGGCGCGCACCGCCGCATCGGCGTCCACGGCGCGCCAGACCCGGGCCAGGTCGCCGTGCATCGGTCCGGTCGCGGCATTCTGCCGGCCCTCGTTCGCGATCACGATCTCGAGCACGCCGGGCGACGGCGCCTCGAAGCCGAGGCTCGCGAAGTCCCGGCGCCAGCGCTGAAGGTCGAGGGTCACGTTCACGCCTGCACGGCGTCGGGGACGGCGTGGACGCTGACCATGGTCAGCACATGATAGGACGCGACGGTCTCGCCCGCCTGGTTGGTGATCTCCGTGTCCCAGCTGACCTCGCCCCAGCCCTTGTCGGCGCGCAGCGATTTCTCCCGGCAGGTGAGGCGGACCTTGATCCGGTCGCCCGGCTTCACCGGCTTGACGAAGCGCAGGTTGTCGAGCCCGTAGTTGCCGAGCACCGGGCCGTAGCCCGGGTCCACGAACAGGCCGGCCGCGGCCGAGATCAGGAAGTAGCCGTGCGCGACGCGCCCGCCGAACAGCGGGTTGCGCGCGGCCTCGCGCTCGTCCATGTGCGCATAGAAGCGGTCGCCCGAGAGCGCCGCGAAAGCCTCGATGTGCTCGACCGTGACCTGCCGTTCCGCCGAGCGGAAGGTGTCGCCGATCGCGAGCTGGTGGAACGGCTTGCGGAACGGGTGGCTGCCGGGATCGCGCTCGGTGCCGCCGCGCACCCAGCGGCCGCCCACCGCCGTGATCGTGTCGGGCGAACCCTGCACCGCGGTGCGCTGCATGTAGTGCAGCACGCCGCGGATGCCGCCGAGTTCCTCGCCGCCGCCGGCGCGGCCGGGACCGCCGTGCACCAGCGGCGCGAGCGGCGAGCCGTGGCCGGTCGATTCCTTCGCGCAGTGGCGGTTCACGACCAGCACCCGGCCGTGCCAGGGCGCGAGGCCGAGCACCAGCCTCGCGGCGAGCGCGTCGTCCGCGGTGAACACGGAGCCCGCCAGGCTGCCCTCGCCACGCCGCGCCAGCGCGATCGCCTCATCGGCGTCGCGGTAGCCGATCACGGTGGACACCGGGCCGAAGGCCTCGACCGAGTGCACGGCGCGCAAGGCCGCGGCATCGCGGCACAGCAGCAGGATCGGCGGCAGGAAGGCGCCGCGCACGCGGTTGCCCTCGACCGCGAAGTCCTCGAGGTCGCCGCAGACGAGCTCCGACTCGCGCCGCAGTTCGGCCACCCGCGCGAGCACCTCCTCGCGCTGCGCCAGGCTCGCCAGCGGGCCCATGCGCACGCCCTCGACGCGCGGATCGCCGACCACGGTCTGCGCGAGCCGCGCCTGCAGCGCGGAAACGACGTCGGCGAGGCGCTCGCGCGGCACCAGCGCCTTGCGGATCGCCGTGCACTTCTGCCCCGCCTTCACCGTCATCTCGCGCGCCACTTCGGCGATGAAGAGGTCGAATTCCGGCGTGCCCGGCGCGGCGTCGCCGCCCAGCACGGACGAATTGAGCGAGTCGGTCTCCGCCACGAAGCGCACCGAGTTCGCGACGACATTGGGATGCGTCCGCAGCCGCGCGGCGGTTGCCGCCGAGCCCGTGAAGGAGACGACGTCCTGGCAGCCCAGGTGATCGAACAGGTCGCCGACGCCGCCGCAGATCAATTGCAGCGCCCCCGCGGGCAGCAATCCGGTCTCGAGGATGCGCCGCACCACGCGCTCGGTCAGGTAGCAGGTGGCGGTGGCCGGCTTCACGATCGCGGGGACTCCCGCAAGCAGCGCCGGCGCCAGTTTCTCCAGCATGCCCCAGACCGGGAAGTTGAAGGCATTGATGTGCACGGCGACGCCCTCGAGCGGCGTGCAGACGTGCTGGCCGACGAAGGTCCCGCCCTTGGACAGGGCCTCGACGCCGCCGTCGAGGAAGACGCGGCTGTTCGGGAGCTCGCGCGCACCCTTGCTCGCGAACACGAGCATGGTGCCGATGCCGCCGTCGATGTCGATCCAGGAGTCGGACCGGGTCGCGCCCGTCGCATGGGACAGCGCGTAGAACTCGTCCTTGAAGTCGAACAGCCGCTTGCCGAGCGCGCGCAGCATCGCCGCGCGCTCGTGGAAGGTCATGGCGCGCAGCGCCGCCCCGCCCGTGCCGCGCGCCCAGGCCAGCGCCGCGCCGAGATCGAGGCCGCCGGCCGCCGCCTCCGCGATGACTGCGCCCGTACTGGCGTCCCGCAACACCGTCGGCGGGCCGCCGCCAACCTGCCAGCTGCCGCCGAGGAAACTTTCCAGCCTCATGCCGTCCTCCCGGTATCCGCCGCGCGCGCCGCCTGCCAGGCGCCAAAGCTCGACTCCCGTTCCGCCAGCGCGACGAGCAGCGGCGCAGGCGTCCACCAGCGCTCGCCGTGGGCGGCAGCAAATCGACGGATCGCGCCCAGCACCTTCTGCAGGCCGATCGCGTCGGCATGGAACATCGGCCCGCCGCGGTGGCGGGGAAAGCCGTAGCCGTTGCACCAGATCACGTCGATGTCGGCCGGCGAGGCCGCGATGCCCTCCTCCAGGATCGCCGCGCCTTCGTTGACGAGCGCGAAGATGCAGCGGCCGACGATCTCATCGTCCCCGACCTCGCGCTGCGTAATGCCCTGGCGCCCGGCCTCGGCGCGGATCACCTCGAGCACCTCGGGGTCCGGCTCGCGCCGCCCGCCCGGTGCGTCATAGCGATAGAAACCGCGCCCGGTCTTCTGGCCATGGCGGCCGAGTTCCGCCAGCAGGTCGGAGACCCGGTAGAAGCGCGGGTCGTCGGGCTTGCCGGCCCACTCGCGGCGCACCTGCCAGCCGATGTCGAGCCCGGCGAGGTCGCCGACCGCGTTCGGTCCCATCGCCATGCCGAAGCCCACCAGCGCGCGGTCGATGCGCTCGGGCGTCGCGCCCTCCAGCAGCATGAACTCCTTCTCGCGCCCGTAGGCGTAGAGCATGCGGTTGCCGACAAAGCCGAAGCAGTTGCCGACGGTGACCGCCACCTTGCCGATCTGCTTCGCGACCGCGTGCGCGGTTGCGATCGCCGCGCGCGAAGTCCCGCGCCCGCGCACGACCTCGACCAGGCGCATGACGTTCGCCGGGCTGAAGAAGTGCATGCCGACCACGTCCGCGGCCCTGCCGGAGGCGGCGGCGATGGCGTCCACGTCGAGCGTCGACGTGTTGGTCGCGAGCACGGCATCCGGGCGGCACAGTGCGCCCAGCCTGGAGAACACCTCCTGCTTGACGGCCATGTTCTCGTAGACCGCCTCGATGACGAGGTCCGCGCCCGCGACCGCCTCGAGCGCCGCGGCGCCCTGCACGCGTTCGCGCGCGGCGGCGGCGGCCTCGGCGCTCATGCGTCCCTTGCGCGTGGCGCCCGCGAACGCCGACCGCACGCGCTCGAGGCCCCCCGCCAGCGCCTCGGACCGCGCGTCCACGAGCGTGACGCCGATGCCGCCGGTCGCGAGCGCGATGGCGATGCCGGCGCCCATCGTGCCCGCCCCCAGCACGCCCGCCTGCCGGACCACGCGTGCGAGCGCGCGGTCGGGTGGCGCGCCGCGCTCGGCGAAGAACAGGTGCCGCAGCGCGCGCGACTCCGCCGAGTTCAGGCACTCGAGGAACAGCGTCCGGGCCCGCGCCAGCGCGGCGTCGAACGGCAGCATGGCCGCGGCGGCCAGCGCCTCGACGATGCGCGGCGGCGCCGGCAGGCGGCGCACCGCCTCGGGCAGCGCCAGCAGGAATTCCTCGAACAGCGCCGGCCGCGAGGGCGGCAGCGACATCTCGCGCAGGCGCCGCGGGGGCGCGGCCCGGGCGGCCAGCTCCCGCGCCCAGCTGACGGCCGCCGCACGCAGGTCGCCGTCCACCGGCCGGTCCACGATGCCGAGTTCGATCGCGGCGTCCCGGCCGATCGGCTTGCCGGAGGTCATCATCTCGAGGGAGGCCTGCCAGCCGGCGACCCGCGGCAGCCGCACGGTCCCGCCCGCCCCGGGCAGCAGGCCGAGGGTCACTTCCGGGAACCCGAGCGACAGGTCGGCCGAGGCACAACGGTAGTGGCTGGCGAGCGCGGTTTCCGCGCCGCCGCCGAGCGTCGGGCCCGCGAGCGCCGCGACCACGGGCTTGCCGCAGGCCTCGAGCCGCGCCAGCACGTCCGGCAGCATGGGCTCGCGCGGCGGCGCGTCGAACTCGCGCAGGTCGGCGCCGGCGATGAAGTTGCGCCCGGCGCCCGCCAGCACGATGGCCCGCACCCCGGCGGCGCCGTCCAGTTCCTCGATGGCGGCCAGCAGCGCCGCCCGCACGGCATGCGACAGCGCGTTCACCGGCGGGTTGTCCACGGTCACGACGGCGACGGCACCGTCACGCTCGATGCGAAGTGGCGCGCTCACGCCGCGCGCTCGAGCGCGAGCGCGATGCCCTGGCCGACGCCGATGCACATGGTGCAGAGCGCGCGCCGCCCGCCGCCGCGGCCGAGCTGCCAGGTCGCCGCTGTCGCGAGCCGCGCGCCGCTCATGCCGAGCGGGTGGCCGAGGGCGATCGCGCCGCCATTCGGATTGACCTGCGCCGCGTCATCCGGCAGTCCGAGCTGGCGCAGCACCGCGAGCGACTGCGAGGCAAAGGCCTCGTTCAGTTCGATCACGTCGAAGTCGCCGACCACCAGGCCGAGGCGCGCGAGCAGCTTGCGGGTGGCGGGCGCGGGCCCAACGCCCATGAGGCGCGGCTCGACACCGGCGACCGCGCCGCCCGCGATGCGCGCGCGCGGCGTGAGCCCGTGCTTCGCCGCCGCGCGCTCGCTCGCGACGATGAGGGCGCAGGCGCCATCGTTGACGCCGGAGGCGTTGCCTGCCGTGACCGTGCCGCCGGCGCGGAACGGCGTCGGCAGCCGCGCCAGCGCCCCCAGGCTCGTCTCGCGCGGATGCTCGTCCCGCTCCACGACGACCGGGTCGCCCTTCTTCGACGGAATCACGACCGGGACGATCTCCTGCGCCAGCGTGCCGTCCGCCTGCGCACGCAGCGCACGCTGCTGGCTGCGCAGCGCGAAGGCGTCCTGGTCGGCGCGCGAGATCCCGAATTCGGCGGCGACGTTCTCGCCGGTCTCCGGCATGGAGTCGATGCCGTACTGCTGCTTGATGAGCGGATTGACGAAGCGCCAGCCGATGGTGCTGTCGAACATCTGCTGTCCGCGGGTGAAGGCGGCGTCGGCCTTCGACAGGACGTAGGGCGCGCGGCTCATGCTCTCGGCGCCGCCCGCCAGCACCAACTCCGCCTCGCCGCTCCTGATCATGCGCGCGGCGATCGCAACCGCGTCGAGGCCGGACCCGCACAGGCGGTTCACCGTCACGCCCGGCACGCCGGCCGGCAGGCCGGCCAGCAGCGCGGCCATGCGCGCGAGGTTGCGGTTGTCCTCCCCCGCCTGATTGGCGCAGCCGAGCACCACGTCGTCGACAGCGCCCCAGTCGACGGCCGGGTTGCGCTTCATCAGCGCCGCCAGCGGCACCGCCGCCAGGTCGTCGGTGCGCACGCCGGCAAGCACGCCGCCATAGCGGCCGATGGGCGTGCGGACGGCGTCGCAGATGAATGCTTCATTCATCGATCAGTCTCCCCGCGATACGGTGGCTGCGGCCGCGGAACAGCGCGACCGCCTCGCCGTCCTGGTTCACGACCTCGATCTCGTAGATGCCGCTCCTGCCGGCGCGCCAGCGCTCGGTCGCGGTGGCGGTCAGCAGCTCGCCCTCGCGAGCGGGTCGCAGGAACTCGATCGCCGCGCCCGCCGCCACGGTGTTGTCGCCGTGCGAGTTGCAGGCGAAGGCGAAGGCGCTGTCGGCCAGCGCAAACACCAGGCCGCCGTGGCAGATGCCGTGGCCGTTGGTCATGTCCGCGCGCACCTGCATGCTCACGCGCGCCATGCCGGGCCCGCAGGCCTCGATCGCCATGCCGAGCGCGCGGGAAGCGCGATCGCCCTCCCACAGCGCCCGCACCGCGCGTTCCGCGGGCGTCTCCTGCCTGGCGGCGGCTTCCTTGTTGCGGTCCATCGCGCTAGCCGCCCGTGAACCGGGCCGCGCGCTTGCCGGCGAACGCGGAGACGCCCTCGGCATAGTCGTCCGTGTAGCCGAGTTCGCGCTGGAAATCGCGCTCGAGGTCGAGTTGCGCGGCCAGCGGGCGGCTCCAGGCGGCCTCCAGCGCCGCGCGCGTGCGCAGCAGCGCGCGTGTCGGCCCCGCCGCGAGCTGCGCGGCGATGCGGTCCACCACCGCCGGGAATTCCGCGTCGTCCACGCAGCGCCAGATCAGGCCCCAGTCCGCTGCGGTCGCGGCGTCGAGGCGCTCGCCGAGCATGGCGAGGCCCGCAGCGCGCGCCGGGCCCGCGAGACGCGGCAGGAACCAGGTCGCGCCCGAGTCCGGCACCAGCCCGATCCTCGAGAAGGCCTGGATGAAGGCGGCCGAGCGCGCGGCGACGACCAGGTCGCAGGCGAACGCGAGGCTCGCGCCCGCCCCCGCGGCCACGCCGTTGACGGCCGCGACGGTCGGCACCGGCAGCGCGCGCAGCGCGAGCACGAGCGGCTTGTAGTTGCGCTCGATGGAATCGCCGAGGTCCGCGCGGCCGCCGCCGGTCGCGGGCTGCCGCTCGCCCAGGTCCTGCCCGGCACAGAAGCCGCGCCCCGCGCCGGTCAGCAGCAGCACGCGCGCGCCGTCGGTGGCCGCGCGCGCCAGCGCGTCGCGCAGCTCCGCGTGCATCGCGGCATTGAACGCATTGAGGCGCTCCGGCCGGTCCAGTGTGAGGCGCGCGATGCCGGAGGACACCCGGTACTGGATCGTCGTGTAGTTCATCGCGCTGCGCGGCTCACTCGTCGTAGCTGATCTCGAGCGCGGCCGAGGTGGGGCGCGCCTGGCAGCAGAGAATATAGCCTGCCTCCACTTCCCAATCCTCGAGCGCGACATTGTGCTCCATCGTCGCGCTGCCGGAGACGAGCCTGGCGCGACAGGTCGAACAGACGCCGGCGCGGCAGGAGAAGGGCAGGTCGAGCCCGGCGCGCTCGGCGGCCTCCAGGATGACGTCGGCGCCGCCGGCCATCGCGAAGGTCTTGCGGCGCCCGTCCATGACGACGGTGACCGAGACCCCCTCCGCCGCGGCCGCCGGCCGCGGCGTGGCCGCCGCCGGCTGCGCGCGCACCGGCGCATCGGAGGCGAAGTGCTCGACGTGCACCCGGCCGGTCGCTCCCAGGTCCGCCAGCGCCGCCTGCAGCTCCCCGGCCATCGTGCCCGGGCCGCAGATGAAGAACTCGTCGATGCCCGGCACGTCGAGGTCCAGGCGCGCGAATTCGCGCAACCGGGCGCCGTCGATGCGCCCGTTGAACAGCGCCACGTCCTGCGGCTCGCGGCTCATCACGAAGCAGGCGGAGAAGCGCGGCAGGAACCGGTCCTTCAGCGCGAGCACCTCGTCGAGCAGCATGGTGCGCGCGGCGCTGGTGTTGCCGTAGTAGAGCTGGAAACGGCTGTCCGGCTCGCGCTCGAGCAGGGTCGTCGCGATCGACAGCACCGGCGTGATGCCGCAGCCGGCCGCGAACGCCGCGCAGCGCCGCGCGGACCGCGGTTCCGGGCGCGCCTGGAAGCTGCCGTTCGGCGTCATCACCTCGAGCGTGTCGCCCGCCCTGGCACGCGCGAGGTGCTGCGACATGCGGCCGCCGGACAGCACGCGGAATGCGATCGTGAGCGCCGGCGCGCCCTCGGGACTCACGATCGAGTAGGTGCGCCGTTCCTCATGCCCGTCGATGGCGGCGCGCAGCGCGACGTGCTGGCCGGCGCGGTGGCGGAACGGCGTGGCCAGCGCGGGTGGGAGCGCGAGCGTGAGTGCGACCGCGTCGTCCGCAACCGGCCGTCGCTCCGTGACCGTGAGCGGATGAAACTTCAGCACTTCAGATGCACTTGAAGTAGTCGAACGGCTCGAGGCAGGACTCGCAGCGATACAACGCCTTGCAGGGGGTCGAGCCGAATTCGCTGGTCTTCGCGGTCTTGCGCGACCCGCAGCGCGGGCAGGCGACGTCCGGGTCGGGCTGCAGCAGCGCGCGCGTGCTGCCGACCGCACGGGCCGGCGGCGCGATGCCGAATTCCGCCAGCCTGCGACGGCCCTCGGCGCTGATCCAGTCGCTGGTCCAGGGCGGCGACAGCACGTCCACCGTCGCCACGCGGAAGCCGGCGCCCGCGAGCGCGCGCGCGATGTCCGCCTTGATGACCGGCGTCGCCGGGCAGCCGGAATAGGTCGGCGCCACGCCGACCTCGATCGTGCCGTCCGGGCGCTGGGCGAGGTGACGGATCACGCCAAGGTCCAGCACCGAGAGCACGGGGATCTCCGGATCCGGCACCTGCGCGAGCAGGCGCGCGATGCGCGCCTCGACTTCGGCGGGCAGCATCCCGGTGGCGGCGGTTGCGATCACCGGCGGCTCACCAGGCCGCGCCGGGATGGGCGCGATGCAACGACTGCATCTCGGCCAGCAAATGTCCCAGGTGCTCGCCGTGACGCCCCTGCTTGCCGAACCAGGCGAACGGCGTGCGCTCGGGTCGCGAAAGCGTCGCCTGCGCCAGCACCAGGTCCACCCGCTCCGACCAGGCGGCCTCGAGCGCACCGGGTTCGGGCCCGAGTCCGGCCCGCGCCGCCTCGCGATCCACGTCGTCGGTCGCGAACAGCTCGTTGACGAACGGCCACAGCCGCTCGAGCGCCAGCTGTGCGCGCTGACGGCTCTCCGCCGTGCCGTCGCCCAGGCGCACCATCCAGCCGCCGCTGTAACGCAGGTGATAGCGGGTCTCCTTGAGCGCCTTGGCCGCGATGGCCGCGAGACGCGCATCGGCGGACTGCTGCATCGCCTCGTAGATTCCGAGCTGCCAGGCGTCGAACAGGAACTGGCGCGCGATGGTCTGGCCGAAATCGCCGTTCGGCTGCTCGACCAGCGTCAGGTTGAGGTACTCGGATTCGCCGCGCAGGTAAGCGAGCTCGTCCTCGCCGCGGCCCCTGCCCTCGAGCGCTCCCGCGTGCGCGAGCAGCAGGCGCGCCTGGCCGAGCAGGTCGAGCGAGACGTTCGCCAGTCCGAGGTCCTCCTCCAGTTCGGGCGCATGCCCGACCCACTCGCCGAGGCGCTGCGCGAGCACCAGGCTCGAGTCCGCGAGTCGCAGCACGTAGCGCAGCTGCGGGATCACAGCGTCTTCACCTCGTCCGGGATGTCGTAGAAAGTCGGGTGGCGGTACACCTTGTCGCGCGCCGGCTCGAACAGCGCATCGGCGTCGGCCGGGTCCGAGGCGACGATGTCGGCGGAACGCACGGCCCAGATGCTGACGCCCTCCTGGCGGCGCGTGTACAGGTCGCGCGCGTGCTCGATCGCCATGCGCGCGTCGGTCGCGTGCAGGCTGCCGACGTGCTTGTGGTCGAGTCCCGACCTGGCGCGGATGAAGATCTCGTAGAGCGGCCAGTCCCGGTGTGTGTCGCTCATGCTGCCTCCGTCTTCGCCGCGCGCGCGGCCTGCTTCGCCGCCCAGGCGGCGGCCGCCTCGCGCACCCAGCGCCCCTCGTCGTGCGCGCGGCGGCGCGCCTCGAGGCGCTCGCGGTTGCAGGGCCCGTGGCCTTTCAGCACCTGCTCGAACTCGTTCCAGTCGATCGCCCCGAAGCGGTAGTGCTGAGCCGCATCGTCCCAGCGCAGTTCCGGATCCGGCACCTGCAGGCCGAGGAAGTCGGCCTGCGGCACGGTGAAGTCCACGAACTTCTGCCGCAGTTCGTCGTTCGAGAATCGCTTGATCTTCCAGCGCATGGACTGCGCGCTGTGTTTCGACTCGGCATCCGACGGGCCGAACATCATCAGCGACGGCCACCACCAGCGGTCGAGCGCAGCCTGCGCCATCGCGCGCTGCGCCGCGGTGCCGCGTGACAGGCGCAGCATGATCTCGTAGCCCTGGCGCTGGTGGAAGCTCTCCTCCTTGCAGATGCGCACCATCGCGCGCGCGTACGGCCCGTAGGAACAGCGGCACAGCGGGATCTGGTTCATGATCGCCGCGCCGTCCACCAGCCAGCCGATTGCGCCCACGTCCGCCCAGGTCGGCGTCGGATAGTTGAAGATGCTCGAGTACTTGGCTTTGCCCTCGAGCAGCTGGCCGACCAGCTCCGCGCGCGACACGCCGAGCGTCTCGGCCGCGCTGTAGAGATAGGCGCCGTGTCCGCCCTCGTCCTGGACCTTCGCGATCAGGATCGCCTTGCGCAGCAGGGTCGGCGCACGCGTGATCCAGTTGCCTTCGGGCAACATGCCGACGATCTCGGAGTGGGCGTGCTGCGAGATCTGGCGCACCAGCGTGCGCCGGTAGGCCTCCGGCATCCAGTCCTTGGGTTCGACCTTCTCCTCGGCATCCACCCGCGCCTGGAACGCACGCTCGAGCGCGCCCTCGTCCGGCGCCTCGTCGCGCAGGCAGTCCTTGCCGAGGGAATCGAGGCCTTGGGTGTACATCGCTCGCTCCTGCCGGCCCCGGAGCGGCGGGACCGGACACCTTTGATTATCGCACCGACCGGGCCCCGCCAGCGCGGGTCGTCAGTTCCAGCGCTCCAGGCGCCGCACCAGGGTTTCCATGAAGCGGTTGGCCTGGTGGCCGTCCAGGACGCGGTGGTCGATCGTGAGCGTGACGTAGCAGCAGGAGCGGATTGCGATCTCGTCGCGACCGTCCCGCGTCACGACGACGGCGCGCTTCTCCAGCTTGCCGACGCCCAGGATCGCCGACTGCGGCTGGTTGATCACGATGGGCGCCGCCAGCAGGCTGCCGCTGACCCCGTGATTCGAAATGGTGAACGTGCCGCCCCGCAGGTCCGCGGGCGCCAGGCGGTCCGCGCGGGCGCGCTCGACGAGTTCCGCAAGCGCGGCGGCGATGCCCGCGAGGTCGAGGCGCGCGACATCGCGTATCACCGGCACCACCAGGCCGCGCCCCTCGAGCGCGGTCCCGACGCCGATGTCGATGCGCCCCGGGATGAGGACCGCGTCCTCGGTCCAGCGGCCGTTCGCCTCCGGCACCGCCTGCAGCGCGTCCACGCAGGCGGCGACGAAATACGCGGTCAGTGTCAGCGGCGTCCCGCTGCGCTCGAACGCCGCCTTGTGCGCCGCGCGATGCGCCAGCACCGCGCTCATGTCCGCCTGGAACACCGTCGTGACGTGCGGCGCCGTGCGCAGCAGGCTCTGCACCATGTGCTCGGCGATGCGCCGGCGCATCACCGTGTGCGGCACGCGTCGCGTGCCTTCCGCGGACTCCGGGTCCGGCGCGGCGGGCGCCTCGGCCGGGGCGGGCGCCGTGGCCGCGCGCGGCGTGGCCCGCTTTGCGGCGGCGAGCACGTCGTCCACCGTGATCCGCCCGCCTTCGCCGCTGCCGCGGACCTCGGCCGCCACCAGCCCGTGCTGCGCCAGCAGGCGCCTGACCGCAGGGCTCATCCGCGTTTCGGAACCCGCGGGAACCGGCGCGGCGGCGGCGCGCCCGCCGGCGGCGGGTGCCGCAGCCGCCCGCGGCGCCGTCGCCGCCGAGACCGTAGGCGGCGCCAGCCGCCCGAGCAGCGCGCCCGGCGCGACCTCCGTCCCCTCTGCCGCCGCGATCTCTGCCAGCACGCCATCCGCGGGCGCCGGCACTTCGATCGTGACCTTGTCGGTCTCGATCTCGACCAACGGCTCATGCAGGGCGACCGGCTGGCCGACCGCTTTCAGCCAGCGCAACACCTGGGATCGGGTCCCTTCCGCCTGGTCGGCCGGCAGCAGCACGTCGATGGTCGCCATGGCTCAGACGCTCGCGATGCGCCGCATCGCGGCGACGATGGCGTCCACGGACGGCACGACGGCATCCAGCAATTCCGGGTTGTGCGGGCTCGGGACATCCGGCATCGCGAGCCGCTCGATGGGCGCGTCGAGGCTGAAGAAGCAGCGCTCGGCCAGCACCGCCGCGATCTCGGCGCCGAAGCCCGCCGTGAGGTTGTCCTCGTGCACGATCAGGCAACGGCGCGTGCGCGAGACCGATGCCATCACCGCCTCGCGGTCCCAGGGAGACAGGGTGCGCAGGTCGATAAGCTCGACGTCGATGCCGGACCCTGCGGCCGCCTGCTCGCAGCGCTCGACCATCGCGCCCCAGCTCACCACCGTGAGCTCGGTGCCGCTTGTCAGCGTGCGTGCGACCCCGAAGGGCAGCACGAAGTCGTCGCCGGGCCAGGGCCGGCGGGCCGCCGCGCCGTCGATCAGCGAGCGGTGCTCGAAGAAGATCACGGGGTCGTTGCCGCGGAGCGCACGGCGCAGCAGCCCGACCGCGTCCTCGGCGTTCGAGGGCATGGCGAGGCGCCAGCCCGTGGCGTGCAAGTACTCGACCTCGTTGCACTGGCTGTGCCAGGGATCGCCGCATTTGAAGAATCCGCCCGGCATGCGCACCACCATGGGCGCCGCGAAGCGATTGGCGGTGCGCCAGCGCATCGTGCCGCAGTCGTGCAGCTGCTCCGCCGCGGGCTCCGCGTACTTGCGGAACTGGATCTCGGGCACCGGCAGCAGGCCGGCCAGCGCCATGCCGACCGCGCGGCCGATGATGCCCTCCTCGGAGAGGCTGGTGTCGAACACGCGTTCCTCGCCGAAGCGCTCCTGCAGGCCGAGCGTCGCGGCGTGCACGCCGCCCTTGCGGCCGACGTCCTCGCCGAAAACGAGCATGCGCGGATTCGCGGCGAGCTCCTGCTCGAGCGTGCGCCGGATCGCACTCACCATGTTGATGCGCGGGCCGTCCGGCCGCGGGCTGGCCGAGCCCGCGGGCAGCTCGACGCCTTCCGCCAGCAGGCCGCCCTGCCGTTGCACCTCGATCGTGCCGTCAGCCCGGCGTTCCGTGAAGCTCCAGGCCGTGACCGGCGCGCCCCAGCCCACCGGGCGCGCCTCGATGCGTGCCAGCGCGGACTCGACCGTCCGTTCCGCCTCGGCCTCGAGCTCGGACCATTCCGATTCCGCCAGCACGTCCGGCACCAGGCGCCGGCGCAGCGCAAGCAGCGGATCGCGCGTCTGCTCGGCGGCGATCTCCTCCGCGGTCTTGTAGGCCTGGGTGTCCTGGCCGGAATGGCCGGAGAGGCGCGGCACCGTCAGGCGCAGGAACACCGGACCGTCGCCGGCGCGGACCTGCGCCACCGCCTCGGCGATCAGTGCGGCGGCGGACTGCGGGTCCGCGCCGTCGCCGGACAGGACGCGCAGGTTGCGGAACGAGGCGAGGTTGGCCGCGACGTCGCCGCCCGGCGTCTGGCAGCGCGACGGGACCGAGATGCCATATCCGTTGTCCTCGATGAAGTACAGCAGCGGCAGCCTTCCGGTGGTCGCGATGTTGAGCGAGGCCCAGAAGCCGTTGGTCGCCGTCGAGGCGTCGCCGCCGTGGGCGACGGCGAGGCAGCCGGCCGCAGACTCGTCGCCGAGCACGCGCGCGCGGTACACGAGTGCCTGCGCCCAGCCGGTCGCCGGAGTGTACTGGGTACCCACGCCGCCGCAGGCCGGCAGCAGGCAGGGACCGGAGCGATTCGGCCGGTTGATCACGACGCCGATGTCGCGGCCCGCGGACATGCCCTCCGCCCGCATCATCGTCGAGGCCAGCGCCTCCTCGACGGGCAGGCCGAGCGCGAGCGCGAGCGGACGCGAGCGGTAATACGGCGCGACGGCGTCGCGCTGGCCGGTGAGTTGCAGGCCGAGCAATGCCTGGGTCAGGTCGTGGCCGCGCGCCGAGAACTGGTAGAGCACCTTGCGCTGCGGCACCAGCCGCGATTCCTCGAGGCGGTCCAGTGCGCGCGAGGCGAACGTGGTCGCCAGCACGCGCCGCCAGTCCACCGGCGTCATGGCTTGAGGCTCCGGCATGCGGCGTGCGGTCATCGACATGGGCATTTCCCCGGGGACCGGTCGCGGCCCGACGCCATGGTATCCATTGCCCTAGGGTGTTTTTAGCTAATTTCGCGTCTTTTAATCAAGAAAATAGTGATAAACTCTAAAATCATCAAACCCGACGGAGTTCATTCACCATGACTCCCCTGGATCGCACCGACGTCCGCATTCTCGAACTGCTGCAGCGCGACGGGCGGCTCAGTCACGTCGATCTCGCCGAGCGCGTCGGCCTGTCGCCCACGCCCTGCACGCGTCGCGTGCGGCGCCTCGAGAAGCAGGGGATCATCCGCGGCTACAGCGCGATCCTCGACCCCAGGCGCGTCGGACAGAACGTGCTCGCCTACGTGCAGATCAAGCTCGAGCGCCACACCGACGACGTGGTCGAGCGTTTCCGGCGCACGCTCGAAGAGCGGCCGGAAGTCGTGTCGGCGCATGCCATGACCGGCGAGATGGACTTCCTGCTCGAGGTGGTGGTCCCCGACCTCGACGCGCTCAGCCGCTTCACGCTGCACCATCTGCTCAAGCTGCCGGGCGTGCGCGACGTGCGCTCGAGCCTGGTGCTGGAGACGCTCAAGAACGTGCCCCAGCTGCCGCTGGGCGCCGCCGCCGGACGGCACTGAGGCCCCCGGCCGGGCGCTCTGCGCTAGAATCGCCCGGCCCCGCGAACCCAGCCGCGCGGGCACTGTCACAGGCAGAACCACGCCTCCGGGAGGCACGCGACATGACACGCAGCTCGATCGCTCTTTTCGCCCTGCTGGCTGCGGGTTCCGCGCAGGCGGCCTGCATCTACCCGCGCGCGCCGGATCGCATCCCGGACGGCCGGACCGCGAGTTATGACGAAATGCTGGCGGCCCAGAAGGCGGTGAAGCAGTTCAACGACGACATCAACGC
This sequence comes from Steroidobacteraceae bacterium, assembly GCA_035720205.1. Classification (GTDB taxonomy): domain Bacteria; phylum Pseudomonadota; class Gammaproteobacteria; order Steroidobacterales; family Steroidobacteraceae; genus SCUD01. The sequence continues at coordinate 27,860 of DASTOQ010000075.1, forward strand.
CTTCAACGCCTGCCTCGACATGGAAATGACCGCCTACGAAAAGAGCGGGCTGTACGACGAGAACCGGCTCGCGGAATTGCGCCTGATGCAGGCGAAGAAGAACAACGCTGCCGTCGACGAGGTCCAGGCGATCGCCGACCGGTTCAACGAGCAGCTGCGCATCTTCAAGGCGCGCGACAAGCAGAACTGACGGCCGCGCCATCATGCTGACGCCCGCGCAGGCCGATGCGGCGATCGCAGCGGCGATGCAGCCGGCCGGCGTCGAGGAGCTCCCGCTGGCCGCCTGCGCCGGACGCGTGCTTCGGCAACCCGTCGTCGCCGAACGGGACGCGCCCCCCTTCGAACGCGTCGCGATGGACGGCATCGCGTTCGCCCATGGCGCGCGCCGCGAGTTCCGCGTCGCCGGCATGCAGCCCGCCGGCGCCCCGGCACTGACGCTCGCCTCGCCCGGGGACTGCATCGAAGTGATGACGGGCGCCGTGCTGCCTGAGGGCTGCGACACCGTGGCGCCGGTCGAGCGCGTGCGGCTCGCCGACGGCGTGGCCGCGCTGGAACCGGGCTACGAACCACGACCCTGGATGCACGTTCACCGGCGCGGGTCGGACGCCCGCGCGGGCGCAACGTTGCTCGCGCCCGGCACGCGCCTCGCGGCGCCGGAACTCGCGATTGCGGCATCCGCCGGGCTCGCCCGGCTCGCCGTGTCGCGCCAGCCGCGCATCGCAGTCATCTCGACCGGCGACGAGCTGATCGAGCCGGGCCAGCCCGTGCTTGCGCACCAGGTCCGGCGCTCCAATTCCTACGGGCTCGGCGCCGCACTGGCGCTTGCCGGTTTCGCGCCCACCACCGACCTGCACCTGCCCGACCGCGAGCATCAGTTGCGCGCCGCGTTCGCCCGCGAGCTCGCGCGCCACGACCTGCTGGTACTCTCGGGTGGCGTGTCGGCAGGCCGCTATGACCTCGTGCCCGCTGCGCTCGCCGCCTGCGGCGTGCGCCAGGTCTTCCACCAGGTGTCGCAGCGTCCGGGCCGGCCGCTGTGGTTCGGGGAACACCCGGGCGGCGCCCGGGTGTTCGCACTGCCCGGCAACCCGGTCTCGGTGCTCGTCTGCCTGGCCCGTTACGTGCTGCCGGCGCTCGCCGCCATCACGGGTGCGCCGCGCCTGCCGCAGCCCCGGGCCGCCCTGGCGCAGGCCTTCGAGTTCCAGGCGCCGCTCAGCTGTTTCCTGCCGGTGGTGCTGGAGTACGATCAGGAGCGGGCGCTCGCCAGGCCGCGTCCCACCGGCGGTTCCGGGGACTTCATCGCGCTCGCCGGAACGGACGGCTTCGTGGAGCTGCCGCCGGGACCCGCCACTCACCCGGCAGGGCTCGTGGTGCCATTTTTTCGCTGGTAGCCGATGGAAGACCGACTGCAACGACCGCTCGCGGACCTGCGCATCTCCGTCATGGACCGGTGCAATTTCCGCTGCCCGTACTGCATGCCGCGCGCCACCTACGGCGAGCATTACCGGTTCCTGGCCGCGCCCGAGCGACTCGGCTTCGAGGAGATCGCCCGCCTGGCCCGCCTGTTCGCGCGCGCCGGCGTGCGCCGCCTGCGCCTGACCGGCGGCGAGCCGCTGCTGCGCACGGGCCTGCCCGACCTGGTCGGCGAACTGTCCGCGATCGACGGCATCGAAGACCTCGCGCTGACGACCAACGGCGTGCTGCTGGCGCAGCACGCGGCGGAACTCGCGGCCCAGGGCCTCAGACGCGTCACCGTGAGTCTCGACACGCTCGACCCGGAGACTTTCCGCCAGATGAGCGGCGGATTCGACGGGCTCGCGCGCGTGCTGGACGGCATCCGCGCGGCGCAGGAGGCGGGGCTCGCGCCGGTCAAGGTCAATGCCGTGATCCAGCGCGGCGTCAACGACGGCCATGCGGTCGAGCTGGCCGGCCATTTCCGCGGCAGCGGCGTGGTGGTGCGCTTCATCGAGTACATGGACGTCGGCAACCGCAACGACTGGAAGCCGGAGCTCGTGGTGCCGTCGCGCGAGATCCGCGACGCCATCGCGGCGCGCTATCCGCTGCGGCCGCTTCCGGGCGCGCACCGCGGCGAAGTCGCCAAGCGCTACGCCTACCAGGACGGCGCCGGCGAGATCGGGTTCGTCTCCTCCATCAGCGAGCCGTTCTGCGGCGACTGCACACGCGCGCGCCTGTCGTCCGACGGCGCTTTCTACACCTGCCTGTTCGCGACCCGCGGGCTCGACCTGCGCGCGCCGCTGCGGGCCGGCGCGGGGGACGAGGAACTGCTGCGGCTGATCGGCGGCGCCTGGCAGCGGCGCGAGGACCGCTACAGCGAACTGCGGCGCGTGCCGCTCGCCGGGGCGGCGCCGCGCAAGATCGAGATGTACTACATTGGCGGCTGACAAGGGCGGCGCCCTCAGCCACGTGAACGAGGACGGCCGGCCGTCCATGGTGGACGTGACGGCCAAGCAGCCGACGCTGCGGATCGCGACCGCCTGCGCGCGCATCCGCTTTCCGCGCGAGACCTTCGCGGCCCTCACGGCGTCCGGCTTCCAGACCGCCAAGGGTCCGGTGATCGCGACCGCGATCGTCGCGGGCACCATGGCCGCCAAGCGGACGCACGAGCTGATTCCCTTCTGCCATCCGCTCGGCCTCGAGCGCTGCGACGTGGAGATCGCGCCCGCGGGCGCCGATGCGCTCGAGGTCCGCTGCACCGCGGCCGTGCACCATCGCACCGGCGTCGAGATGGAAGCGCTGACCGGCGCCGCCATCGCGGCGCTCACCGTCTACGACATGTGCAAGTCGCTGTCGCACGGCATCGTGATCGAGGAGACGCGCCTGCTCGAGAAGCGCGGCGGCAAGGGCGATTTCCCCGCGGAGAAGCCGGCATGACGCCGCTGTCGGGGCTGGTGCTCGCCGGCGGGCACTCCAGCCGCATGCAGGAGGACAAGGCCGCGCTCGTGTTCGGGCGCCAGCCCCAGCTCGCCGAGGCGTATGCGCTGCTCGCGCCGCGCACGAGCCGCGCATTCGTCTCGGTGCGGGCGGACCAGCAGGAGGAGCCGCTGCGCGCGCGCTTCCCGCAGGTCGTGGACGGCGCCGCGGGCCAGGGCCCGATCGCCGGCATCCTCGCGGCGCAGGCCCTCGATCCGGGCGCGGCCTGGCTGGTGGTCGCCTGCGACCTGCCGCTGCTCGACGGCGCGACGCTCGACGAGCTCATTGCCGGCCGCGATCCGGCCCGGGTCGCGACCGCTTTCAGGAGCAGCCACGACGGCCTGCCGGAACCCCTGTGCGCGATCTGGGAGCCGACCAGCGCCGCCTGGCTGTCGCGCTGGGTGGCATCCGGGCAGTCCTGCCCGCGCAGGTTCCTGATGCGCCACGACGCGCGCCTGCTCGACGCCGCGCGGCCGCGCGCGCTCGACAACGCCAATACCCCGCAGGACGCCGCCAGCGTGCGCGCCGCACTCGCCGCCGGGGGCCGGGCCTGATGCCGCGGCTGCAGTTGCGCTACTACGCCCTGTTGCGCGAACAGGCGGGCCGCGCTGCCGAGACGGTCGAGTCCCCGGCGCACACGCCCAGGGAGCTCTATGCGGAGCTCGCGGCACGGCACGGCTTCCGACTCGCGCCGTCGCAGCTCCAGGTGGCGGTCAACTCGGCGTTCGCCGACTGGGATCGGCGGCTCGCCGACGGCGACGAGGTCGTCTTCATTCCCCCGGTGGCCGGCGGATGAGCGGGTTCACGTTGACGCAGGCGCCGATCGACGCGGGCGCTCTCGCTGCCGCCGTCGAGCTGCCGGAGGCCGGCGGTTTCGCCGCCTTCGAGGGACGCGTGCGCAGCCACAACGAGGGCCGGCGCGTGACCGGGCTCGAGTACGAGGCCTACGAGGCGCTCGCGATCGAGGAAGGCGCGCGCATCGTCGCGGCAGCCGCGCACCGCCACGAGGTGCTCGCCGCGCAATGCGTGCACCGCCTGGGCGCGCTGGCGGTCGGCGAGGTGGCGGTGTGGGTGGGCGTGGCCGCAGGCCATCGCGCCGAGGCCTTCGCCGCCTGCCGCGAGATCATCGACGAGATCAAGCACCGGCTGCCGATCTGGAAGAAGGAACATTACGAGGGCGGCGACAGCGGCTGGGTCAACTGCGAGCGCTGCGCGGAGCATGCGCACGCGCCGGCCGCGGCGTTCGACTATGCGCGCCAGATGGCGCTGCCCGAAATCGGCGCGCAAGGCCAGCGCCGGCTCGGCGAGGCGACGGTTGCCGTGATCGGCGCCGGCGGCCTGGGCTGCGCGGTGCTCGCCTCGCTGGCCGGCGCCGGCGTCGGCACGCTGGTGGTGGTCGACGACGACACCGTCGAGCCCGCCAACCTGCATCGCCAGCCGCTCTACGCGTTGGCGGACGCCGGCCGACCGAAGGCCGAGGCCGCCGCGGCCCGGCTCGCCGCCTACAACCCGTCGGTGCGCGTGCTGCCGCGCGTGCTGCGACTCGATGACGCCCATGCGGATGAGATCGCGGCGCAGTGCGACGTCATCGTCGACTGCAGCGACAATTTCGCCACCAAGTTCCTGGTCAACGACGCGGCCGTGCGCACGGGCCGTCCCGCGGTGCTCGCGAGCGTGTACCAGTACGAAGGGCAGCTGCAGGTCGTGCGCGCGGACGCCGGCGGGTCCTGCCTGCGCTGCCAGTGGCCGGAGGCGACGCGCGACGGCCTGGTCGGCAACTGCGAGCAGAGCGGCGTGCTCGGCCCGGTCCCCGCGGTGCTTGGCCAGCTGCAGGCCATGGAAACGCTCAAGCTCCTGCTGGGCCTGCCGGGACAGCTGCGCGACGAGCTGCTGCTGGTGGACCTGCTCGACTGCAGCCAGCGCCGGCTCGCCGCGCCGCGCAACCCGGATTGCGCCGGCGCCTGCGTGCGCATCGCGGCGGCCGCCGCCGGCGCCCCTGCGGCGCTCGAGCTCAGCCTGCCGATCGTGGAAGCCGCCGCGCGCGGCTTCCGGATCATCGACATCCGCGAACCGGAGGAATGCGCATTCGCGCCGCTGCCGGTCGCGGGCCAGCAGTCGGTGCCGATGGGGCGCTTCCTCGGCGGCGCGGTCGAACTCGACCCCGAAGCGCGCTACCTGCTGGTCTGCGCCCACGGCGTGCGCAGCCGGGCGCTGGCGGAATGGCTGCGCGCCCAGGGTCGCGACAACGTCTGGTCGCTGGCAGGCGGTCTCGAGGCCCGCCGGTAAGCGGCGGCGTCAGAACGCGAAACGGTCGGCCGGGAGCTCCATCACGGACTTCGCGCCGGCCCCGAGCGCGTCGAGATGCGCCTCGGCGCGCGGCAGGACGCGCTCGAAATAGAAGCGCGCGGTCGCAAGCTTGGCCTGGTGGAAATCCCCGCCTTCCGCGCCCTTCGCGAGCGCCGCGGCGGACACGGCCGCCATGCGCACCCAGCACCAGGCGAAGCACAGGTAGCCGGTCAGCATGAGGTAGTCCATCGCGGCCGCGCCCGTCTCGTCCGGGTCGCGTGCGGCGCGCGCGGCCACCTGCTCGGTCGCCTCGCTCCACTCCTTCAACAGGCCGGCCAGGCGCGTGACGAACTCCGAGAGCTGCGAGGATCCCGCATGCCGCTCGCAGAATCCGCCGATCAGGCCGCCCAGCAGCCGGGCGAGCGCGCCGCCGGTGCCGAGGACCTTGCGGCTCAGCAGGTCCATCGCCTGCACGCCGTTCGTGCCTTCGTAGATGGCCGTGATGCGCGCGTCGCGGAAGCACTGCTCGACGCCGGTCTCGCGCACGTAGCCGTGGCCGCCGTGCACCTGGATCGCGTGGCTGGTGCACTCGAGCGACATGTCGGTGACGAAGCCCTTGACGACGGGCGTCAGGATCGCGAGCAGGCCGTCGGCGCGCTCGCGTTCGGCAGCGTCGGGGTGGTGCAGCGCACGGTCCATCTGCATGCCCGCGAAATAGATCAGCACGCGCCCGGCTTCGATCAGCGCCTTCTGCGTCAGCAGCATGCGGCGCACGTCCGGATGCCCGATGATCGGGTCGGCCGCCGCAGAGCCGCCGCCCGAGGAGTTGCGCCCCTGGCGCCGCTCGCGCGCGTAGCCGAGCGCAGCCTGCCAGGCGCGCTCGCATTGCGCGAGTCCCTGCAGGCCCACCCACAGCCGCGCGTGGTTCATCATCGTGAACATGCACTTGAGGCCGCCATTCGGCTCACCCACCAGCCAGCCGCGCGCATGGTCGAAATTCATCGTGCAGGTCGCCGAGCCGTGGATGCCGAGCTTGTGCTCGATCCCCGCGCAGGTGACGCCATTCGGCGCGGCAGGGTTGCCCTGCGCGTCCGGCAGGCGCTTCGGCACCAGGAACAGGCTGATGCCGCGGCTGCCCGCGGGCGCGTCGGGCAGCTTCGCGAGCACCATGTGCACGATGTTCTCGGTCAGGTCGTGCTCGCCGCTGGTGATGAAGATCTTGGTGCCGGAGATGCGGTAGGAGCCGTCACCGGCAGGCTCCGCGCGCGTGCGCATCAGTCCGAGGTCGGTCCCGGCGTGCCCCTCGGTCAGCACCATGGTGCCGCTCCAGACTCCGCTCACGAGCTTCGGCAGGTAGATCGCGCGCAGATCCGGGTCGGCATGCGTCGCGACGCAGAGCACCGCGCTGTCCGTGAGGCCGCTGTAGAGCTTCCACGACATGTTGGCCGACACCAGCATCTCGCCGACCGGGCCGCCGAAGCTCTCCGGCAGGCCCTGCCCGCCGGCGTCGGCCGGTCCGCAGAGCGCCGCCCAGCCGTCCTCGACGTACCGGCGGTACGCCTCCTTGAAGCCCGGCGGCGTCACGACCTGCCCGTCGTCGGTGAGCCGCACGCCGATGCGGTCGCCCGCCTCGCAGGTCGGGGCCACCACGGTCTCGGCGAAGCGCGCACACTCGTCGAGCACGCTGCCGATGAGCTCGGCATTCACGTCCGCCCGGCCGATGTCGCGATAGTGCTGCTCGGCGCGCAGCACCTCGAGCAGCGCGTAACGGATGTCGCGGAGCGGCGCCTGGTACGCGGGCATCGGCGGCGGGCTCAGCGCACCGCTTCAGCGCAGGTGATGCAGCGGTCCGAGTACGGCAGGACCTCCAGGCGCCTGGGGCCGATCGGCTGGCCGCACTGGCTGCAGATGCCGTAAGTGCCCTGGTCGAGCTGCGCGAGCGCGCGGTTGATCTGGGCGAGTTCCGCGGCGGTCGCCTCGCTGATGCCGGCGAGCACGGCGTCGTTCTCCATCTGCACGACCTGTTCCGCGAAGTCCTTCTCGAGCGGACCCGAAGAACGCGTGATGTCGGCGCGGACCTTGGCGGCGCGCGTCAGCAGCTCCTGCTTGTGGGCAAGGAGCTTCTGCCGGATCGCGTCGAAATCCGTCGCCATGGGACCTCCCGCCGCTGACGGCAGGGCGGCGGCCCTCGGCCGCCGCCCCCGGGGTCCCGTCAGTTTACCTGTACTTCGACCGTCCTGGCGCGGGCGGCGGGCTTCTTCGGCACCCGGATCCTGAGGATGCCGTTCTTGCTCTCGGCCTGGATCGCCGCGACGTCGGCGTCTTCCGGCAGCCGGAAGCTGCGCGTGAAGCTTCCGTAGAAGCTCTCGATGCGATGCACCTTTTCGTCCTTGTGCTCGAGCTCGTGGCGGCGCTCCCCGCTGATCGTGATCACGCCCTCGTCGACCGTGACCTTGACGTCCTCCTTGCGGACCTCGGGCAGCTCGGCCTTGATCAGGTACTCGTTGTCCGTCTCGGAAATGTTCGCGGCCGGCGTCCAGACCGCGGTCTCGGGCTGTTCGCCCGCCGCAGCCGCCTGGCGGGGGCCCGGCATGCGACCGAAGAACGGGCTGTAGCGCGCGAAGAAATCGTCCATCTCCCGGAACGGTTCCCAGCGAATCAGTGTCATGTCAAACCTCCTTCGGCCGCACCCGGCCATGGCCCGGTGCATGGGGACAGGCGGTCGCCATCTCAAGGCCGACGCACGCGGCGCCCGGGCCGCGGGGCGGCCCCGGCGTTGCCTTGATTCGGCCCGCGCCCGTAATATCGGGCGGCCCCCGGGCTCCGCGCCGGGCCGGGGTCGCGCAGGGGAGCAGCATGGGCCGCGATCACAACCCGGTACCCGGGCAATGGTACGAAAGCCTCGAGGACGAGGAGACCTTCCAGGTCCTCTCGGTGGACGAGGATTCGGAACTGATCGAGCTCCAGTACGAGGATGGTGACGTCGAGGAGATCGACTACGAGACCTGGCAGGAACTCGACCTCGAGCTGACCGAGGAGCCGGAAGGCTGGTCGGGCTCGGACGAGGAGGACCAGGACGACGACGAGGAATTCGACGAGGATGATGACGACTGGGACGATGACGAAGACGAGGACGATGACGAGGACGACGAGGATTACGGCGACCGCGACGACTATTGACCCGTCACGCCCCGGACCGCTGCAGCGCAGGAACCCGGCCAGGACCCGCAGGTCCAAGCGCGGAACCACGCCAGGAAGACGCCCATGAAAGCCACGCTGCTTGCGCTCGTGCTGCTGGCCGCAGCCGCCCCGCTCCCGGCGCCGGGCCAGTCCCGGCCCATCGGCAAGCTCGCGCGCAGCAATGACTGCATCTTTCAGTCGTCCATCAGCAGTTTCCGCGTGCTGGACGACCGGCACGTCGTGCTGTACGGCTTTGGCCAGCGCGAGGTCTACCTCGCCGAGCTCGGCGCGGCCTGCTTCGACGTCGAATCGCAGTCCACGCTCGGCACGGTGGACGGCGACATGAATGGCCAGATCTGCGGCTACGGGCGCGACGGCATCAGCTTGCGGCGGTTCGACCGCCACGAGGAGTGCCGGATCACGGCGCTCGAGAAGCTCTCCAGGGCACGCGCGAACCTGCTGCTCGGCGCCGACGAAGACGAGGAGCCGGGCCAGGGCCAGGATTGAAATCGCCGCCACCCGGTCCCATCACAGGACGACCATGAAACGCATCCTGCTCTTCGTCATCACCAATTTCGCGATCCTGCTCGTGGCCAGCACGACGCTCAGGCTGCTGGGCGTCGAGCCCTGGCTCGACCAGCAGGGCATCAACTTCACCTCGCTGCTGGTCTTCGGCGCCGTGCTCGGCTTCGGCGGCGCCTTCGTGTCGCTCGCGATCTCCAAGTGGTCGGCCAAGCGCATGATGGGCGTGCAGCTCATCGGACAGCCGCGCAACGAATCCGAGACCTGGCTGGTCGAGACCGTGCGCCGGCAGGCGCAGCTCGCGGGCATCGGCATGCCGGAGGTGGGCGTGTTCGACTCGCCCGAGCCGAACGCCTTCGCGACCGGCGCCCGGCGCAACCACGCGCTGGTCGCCGTCAGCACGGGGCTGCTGCGGCGCATGGGCCGGCAGGAAGTCGAGGCCGTGCTCGGGCACGAGGTCAGCCACGTCGCCAACGGCGACATGGTGACGCTGACACTGATCCAGGGCGTGGTGAACACTTTCGTGTTCGTGCTCTCGCGCCTGATCGGCAACATCGTGGACAAGGTCGTGTTCCGCAACGAGCGCGGCCACGGTCCCGGGTTCTGGATCGCCACCCTGGTCGCCGAGCTGGTGCTCGCATTCCTGGCGACGATGATCGTCATGTGGTTCTCGCGGCAGCGCGAGTTCCGCGCCGACGGCGGCGGCGCGCGCCTCGCCGGACGCCAGAACATGATCGGCGCGCTGGAAGCGCTGCAGCGCAGCCACGGCCATCCGCTGCCCGACAAGATGGCCGCGTTCGGCATCAGCGGCGGCATGGGCCAGGGCCTGAAGAAGCTCTTCATGAGCCACCCGCCGCTCGAGGAGCGCATCGCGGCGCTGCGCGCGGCGCCCGGCGCCTGACGCGGGTCCACGCAGGGCGGCGCCCTGCGTAAGATGTCCGGCATGAACCGGTCCGGCAGCGCGATTGCCGACGCGGACCTGCAGACGCTCAGGACGCTGCTGGGCCCCGGCGGGTACCTCGACGCAGCGCCCGACCGCGCGCCGTTCGAGACCGACCATCGCGGCATCTGCCACGGCCGTACGCCGCTGGTCGCGCTTCCCGGCTCGACCGCCCAGGTCGCGGAGCTCGTGCAATTCTGCGCAACGCGGCGCATCGGCATCGTCCCGCAGGGCGGCAACACCAGTTATTGCGGCGGCGCGACACCACGCCCGGACGGCGGCGACATCGTCGTGTCGCTCAGGCGCATGAACCGCATCCGTTCGGTGGACCCGGCCGGCGATTCACTGACCGCCGACGCCGGCTGCGTGCTCGCGTCGCTCCAGGACGCGGCGGCGGCGGCAGGGCGCTGGCTGCCGATGTCGCTCGGCTCGGAAGGCAGCGCCACGCTCGGCGGCATCGTCTCCACCAACGCCGGCGGCACCGCGGTGCTGCGCTTCGGCATGATGCGCGAGCTCGTGCTCGGGCTGGAGGTCGTGCTCGCCGACGGGCGCGTGCTCGACCAGCTGCGCGGGCTGCGCAAGGACAACACCGGCTACGACGTGAAGCAGCTCTTCATCGGCGCCGAAGGCACGCTCGGGATCGTCACCGCGGCCTGCCTGCGGCTGTTCCCGCGCCCGGCGGCGACCGCGACCGCGTTCGTCGCGCTCGCTTCGCCGGCCGCGGCCCTCGCCCTGCTCGCGCGCCTGCGCGAGGCGCTCGGCGACACGATCACCACCTTCGAGCTGGTGCCGCGCATCGCGCTCGAGATGGTCTGCCGCCACCTGCCCGGCAGCCGCGATCCCTTCGACCGCGCGTACCCCTGGTATGTGCTGGCCGAGGCCTCGCAGCCACAGGCCGATGCCGGCATGGCCGCGCGTTTCGAGGACGCGCTCGCGTCCGCCATCGGGCAGGGGAACGCGGCCGACGCGGCGATGGCCGCCTCGGAGGCCCAGCGCGAGGCGTTCTGGCGCCTGCGCGAGGCCGTGCCCGAAGGCCAGCGCGCCGAAGGTCCCGGCCTCAAGCACGACATCGCCGTGGCGCCTGCGGCGCTGCCCGCCTTCATCGAGGAGGGACGCGCGCTGATTGCGCGCTTCGCGCCCGGAGCCCGGCTCGTCGCCTACGGCCACCTCGGCGACGGCAACCTGCACTTCAACGTCAGCCCGGCCGCCGGCGACGACGGCCGCTCACTGCTGGAGGCCGGCGAGGCGATCCGGCGCGCGGTGCATGACCTCGTGGCGCAGCACCGCGGCAGCTTCAGCGCCGAGCACGGCATCGGCCAGCTGAAGACCGGCGAGCTCGCCCGCTACGAGGACCCGGCGGCGCTCGACCTGATGTACCGGATCAAGCAGGCCCTCGATCCGCACGGCATCATGAATCCGGGCAAGGTGCTGGAGGGCCGCGAGTGAGGGCAGCGCCTCCGGGGCAACTGCCGCGCCGGCTCAACCTGGCGACCTCGGTCGCGATCATCGCGGGCGTCACGATCGGCAGCGGGATCTTCCGGGTCCCGTCGGAAGTCGCGATGCAGGCGGGCAGCGCGGGCGGCATCCTGCTGGTCTGGTTCGCGGGCGGGCTGCTGACGCTCTGCTTCGCCCTGCTGCTGGCCGAGCTCGGCGCCATGCACCCGCGCGCCGGCGGCCTGTACGTTTTCATCCGCGAGTCGTTCGGCGAGCTGGCCGCGTTCGTCTACGGCTGGACCTTCCTGCTGGTCAACCCCGCCGGGCAGGCTGCGGTCGCCATGGTCTTCGCCGAGTACCTCGGCAAGTTCGTGCCCATGGACCCACCCGGCCGCCGCGCCGTCGCGGTCAGCCTGCTGCTCCTGGTCGGCGCGGCCAACTACCGGTCGGTGATGCTGGGCGCCGGCATCCAGAACGTGTTTACCTTCGCGAAAGTGGTTGCGCTGGTGTCGCTCGCGATCTTCGTGATGACGCTCGGCGATCCGGCCGCAGGCACTTTTGCCGGCGGGATGTCCTGGGCGCCCGCTTCGCTGCCCGGATTGCTGCTCGCGCTGGTGGCGGCGCTCTGGGCCTACGAGGGCGCTTCCTCGTTCTGCAACATGGCCGGCGAGGTGAAACAGCCGCAGCGCAACGTGCCGCGGGCGCTGATGCTGGGCGTCGGCGGCGTGATGCTGGTCTACCTGGCCGTCAACGTCGCCTATCTCTACATCCTGCCGCTGCCCGCGATCCAGGCTTCGCCGCTGGTCGCCGCGGACGCCGCCGCGCGGGTGCTCGGCGCCGGCGCCTCGGCCCTGGTCGCGGGACTGGTGATGGTCTCGACCTTCGGCTCGCTGGCGGGGCTGATGATGACCGAGCCGCGCCTGTTCTTCGCGATGGGCCGGGACCGGAATTTCTTCGCCTCCACCGGCCGCATCCACCCGCGCTTCGAGACCCCCCACGTCGCGATCCTGGTCATGATGGGCATGGCCTGCGCCTATGCGTCGGCGCGGACCTTCGAGCAGCTCGCGGCGACTTTCGTGCTGGGGCTGATGCCCTTCTATGCGCTCGCCGTCCTCGGTGTCTGGCAGCTGCGGCGCAGGCGGCCCGACGCGGAGCGGCCCTACCGGGCCTTCGGCTATCCCTGGAGCCTGCTGCTGTACGTCGCCGCCGTGCTGGTGGTGCTCGGCAATGCCCTGATCCATGCGCCCGGGATCGCCGGGCTGAACGTCGCGATCTCGCTGCTCGGGATCCCGGTGTTCTACGCCTGGAAGAAGCGCTACGGCTGACGCGGCGCGCTATTTCTGCTGGCCCGCCGGGCTGGTCCAGCGGCTGTGCAGGCGGATCAGCCCCTCCTGCGCGACGCTTGCGACCAGCACGCCGTCGCGGGTGTAGACCGAGCCGCGGCCGAAGCCGCGCGCGCCCGAGGCGCTCGGGCTGTCGAGCACGTACAGCAGCCAGTCGTCGACGCGCAGGTCGCGGTGAAACCAGATCGCGTGGTCGACGGAGGCCATCTGCAGCTGCAGGAACGACACGCCGTGCGGCAGCGTCGAGGTCTCGAGCAGGTGGTAGTCGGAGACGTAGGCCAGCAGGCAGCGGTGCAGCGGCTGGTCGTCCGGCAGCCTGCCGACCGCGCGGAACCACACCTGGCGCAGCGGCTCGCGCCGCACGGGGTTCAGGTAGTCCGGCGGATCCACGGGCCGGATCTCGAACGGCCGCTGGTGGCGGAAGAAGCACTGCAGCCGCTCGGGCACGCGGTCGGCGATCACGGCATTGAGCTCGCCGATGTCGCGCAGGCCCTCGGGCGGCGGCGCCTGCGGCATCGGCAGCTGGTGGTCGAGGCCCTGCTCCACGTTCTGGAATGACGCCGACATGGTCAGGATTTGCTGGCCGTGCTGTATCGCCACCACGCGCCGGCTGGTGAAGCTGCCGCCGTCGCGGCTGCGGTCCACCTCGAAGATGATGGGCGCATTGACGTCGCCGCGGCGCAGGAAGTAGGCATGCAGGGAATGCACCAGGCGCCCGTCCACCGTGCGCGAGGCGGCCACCAGGGCCTGCCCCAGGACCTGCCCGCCGAACACCTGCGGCGCGCCGATGTCGCGGCTCTGGCCGCGGAACAGGTTGTCCTCCAGCCGCTCGAGATCGAGCAGTCTCAGCAGCTCGGCGAGGCGCGCTTCCACGGCGGGCTCAGTCCGGCGGCGCGACGCCGAGCCGCTCGCGCATGATCGGGCTGGTCGTGGTGTACTGCAGGAACTGGCGTTTCTCCGGGTAGAGGTGATGCTGCACGCCGAAGGCCGCCAGCGCCGCCTCATGGAAGCCGGACAGGATCAGTTTCTTCTTGCCCGGGTAGGTGTTGATGTCGCCGACCGCGAAGATGCCGGGCACGCTGCTCTGGAATTTCTCGGTATCCACGGCCAGCGCCTTCTTCTCGAGCGCGAGGCCCCAGTTCGCCACCGGACCCAGCTTCGGGTGCAGGCCGAAGCAGGCCAGCACCTGCGTGCACGGCAGTCCGGTCGTCGACTTGTCGCGCGCCACGATCACCGCGCCCGTCATGCGCCCGCCTTCCTCGACCAGCGCCTGGATCGTGCCCTCGAGGTGGCGCAGCCTGCCGGCGGCGGCGAGCTCCTTCATGCGCGCGACCGAGGCCGGCGCCGCGCGGAACTCGGCGCGCCGGTGCACGAGCGTCAGCGAGCGCGCCTTGCCGCAGAACTCGAGCGTCCAGTCGAGCGCGCTGTCGCCGCCGCCGGCGACCAGCAGGTCCTGGCCGTGGAAATCCGAGGCATTCTTGACGCGATAGTGGACCTGCGTGCCCTCGAAACGCTCCGCGCCCGGCACCAGCAGCCGGCGCGGCTGGAACGAGCCGAGCCCGGCCGCGATGACCACCGCGCCGGCGTCGAAGCGCGTGCCCGCGGACGTGACGACCTCGAATCGGCCGCCGTCCCTGCGCTCGAGCTCCACCACCTCCTGGCCCAGGTGCATGCCGGCCTGGAACGGCTTGATCTGCTCGAGCAGCCGGTCGATGAGTTCCTGCGCGCCGCAGACTGGCAATGCGGGAATGTCGTAGATCGGCTTGTCGGGGTAGAGCTCGGTGCATTGGCCGCCCGGGTGCGCGAGCGAGTCCACGACCTGGCACTTGATGCCGAGCAGTCCCAGCTCGAACACCGCGAACAGCCCGATCGGCCCGGCGCCGATGATCACGCACTCGGTCTGGATCACGTCTCGGCCCGCGGACTCGACCACGATCGCCTCCCTGGAGCGCCTGGCCGCACGGCGCGCGGCTGGGGCCGGCATTCTAGCCGATGATAGGCTTGCACCCCATGATCCATCCCCTCGACGCACCGCTCGCTCCGCTGGTGCGCGACTACCTGGAACTGCGCGCGCGGGAAGAGCCCTGCGTGCTCGCGACCGTGGTCGCGACCGAGGGTTCCACCTACCGCAAGAGCGGCGCGCAGATGCTGATCACGGCGCAGGCCGAGCTGCGCGGCCTGCTGTCGGGCGGCTGCCTGGAAGTGGACCTCGTGGAGCGCGCCCGTCGCGTGCTCGCGAGCGGACGCGCCGAACTCGCGAGCTACGACATGCGCGGCGAGGACGACCTGCTGTTCGGCATCGGCAGCGGCTGCGAAGGCGCGATGGAGGTGCTGCTGCAACGGGTGGGACCGGCCGAGGACTGGCAGCCGCTGGCGCTGGCCGCCAACGTGCTGCGCTCCCGGCGCGAGGAGTCGGTCGCCGTCATCGTCACGGGCGCCGCCGCCGGGCGCGGCTGGTGGACGGGCGGCGGCGACGCGCCGTGGCCGGAGCCGCCGCAGGTCGCCGTGGCGCGCGCGGAGCGCCTGACGCGGCTGCTCGAGTGCCGCGCCGGCGGCGAAGCGCTGCGCGCCCTCATATTGCCGCTGCGGCTGCCACCGGGACTGCTGGTCTGCGGCGCGGGTGCGGACGCGGTGCCGCTGGCGCGGCTCGCCGTGTCGCTCGGCTTCGCGGTCACGGTCTGCGACCACCGCCCGGCGCTCATGACCGCGCAGCGGTTTCCGCACTGCGAGCTGCGCTGCCTCGCGCTGCCGGAATTCGCCGCGCAACTCGAGTTGACGCAGTTCCGGGCAGCCGTCGTGATGAGCCACCACCTGGCGTCCGACCAGGCCTGGCTCACGCTGCTCGCGGCGCAGCCAGAAGTCGGTTACGTCGGCCTGCTGGGACCCCCGGCGCGCCGCGCGCGCCTGCTCGACGCGCTCGGCCCCGACGCGGATGCGCTCAAGCCGCGCCTGCACGCGCCGGTCGGCCTCGACATCGGCGCGCGCACGCCGGAGGCGATCGCGCTCGCCATCGCCTCCGAACTGCATGCCTGGATCGCCCGCACGACATAAAGGGGACGCATCCCATTTATGCGGCAAGGCAGCGACACCGTGCACGCGCCGAAGCGTTAAATGGGATGCGTCCCCTTTATCCTTTATTTCAGTAATCGCGGGCGACGCGGAAGCCGAGGTCGGACTGGCGGTGGGCGGAGGACTCGGCGCCGCGGGCGGGCGCGCGCGCGTCGCGCGGGCGGCTGGCCCAGGAACCGCCGCGCACGCTGCGGCGCTCGCAACCACCCTGCCAGGTCCAGGCACGGGCATCTTCGGGCCGCCCCAGGTAGCTCGCCGTGTAGCAGTCCGTCACCCACTCGCGCACGTTGCCGATGATGTCGAACATGCCGAAGGCATTCGGCCGGTACCGGCCGACCGGCGCGACCAGCGGCGCGCGGTCGTTGCAGCGCGCGTTCGGCCACGGCAGCCGCAGCGTATCGACCGCCGACGCGTCATAGACGTTGGCATAGTCACAGGCGAGCGACAGCGCGACGTCCTCGCGGGAGTCGTCCTCGCCCCAGAAACGCGGGAACGACGTGCCGCCGCGCGCCGCGTATTCCCATTCCGCCTCCGACGGCAGCCGGTAACGCCGGCCACTCTGCTGCGACAGCCAATCGGCGTAGGCGCGCGCGTCCTCCCAACTGACGCAAACCACCGGATCGTCGTCGCGCGGCGGCTGGGGGTGGCCCGGGTCGCGCCAGCCGCGATCGCGCTCCTCGACCCATCCGCCGCCGAGCCAGACGCGGCAGCCGGCGGCCGGCTCCGCGCCGGTGGCCTCCACGTAGCGGCGAAACTCGCCCACCGTCACCTCGCGGCGCGACATCAGCAAGGGTCGCGTGAAGGACATCGCCACGGACGGCGACTCGCCCGTGGCCGGATCGAGCTCGGGCGCGTCCGGCGAGGAACCCATGCGGAACTGCCCCGGGGGCAACACCGCCAGCTCGGGGCAGGCCTCGCAGTCACGCGCGGGTGCAGTCGCAGGCTGCTGCGCCAGCGCGACCGGCGAGGCCAGCAGCCACGCGACGACTGCGGGACCCGCGCGCATCAACGGTCCTCCGCGGCGGCGGCACGCCCTTCGAGATCGAGCGCGACGCGAAAACCCGTATCGTCCGCGCGCTCGCCGGCGGGCGCGCTGTCACGATGCGCGCTGCGGGCGGCGTCGGACGGGGTGCGCCAGCTGCCGCCGCGCAGCACGCGCTGCCCGCAGCCGCCCAGCCATTCCCAGGCCCGCGCATCCGCCGGCCGTCCCACGTAGCTGCCGGTCGCGCAGTCCTGCACCCATTCGCGCACGTTGCCGATCGCGTCGTGCAGCCCGAAGCCGTTGGCGCGGAACTGGCCCACGACGGCGAGATCCGCCTGGCCGTCGCGGCAACCCGCGTGCGCCCAGCCGAGGCGATACTGACCGTCGGCGGTCAGGTCGTAGCTGTTGGCGTGCAGGCAGCCGGCGGCCGCCTCGTTTCCCCAGGGACGCAGCGCCGGGGATCCGCCGCGCGCGGCGTATTCCCACTCGGCTTCCGAGGGCAGCCGGTATCGGGCGCCGGTCTCGCGCGCCAGCCACTGCACATAGGCCTGCGCGTCCGCGAACGAGACGCAGGTCACCGGATGATCGGGCAGCGGCGACGCGGGCGTCGCCGGATCGCGCCAGCTGCGGCGCACGTCGTCGCTCAACCTCCCGAGCGCGGGATCCCAGTTGCGGCAGCCCGGCTGCGGCTCGTGGCCGCTGTCGGCGATGAACTTCGCGTACTGGGCGCGCGTGACCTCGTAGCGGCCGATCGCGAAGGCGCGCGGAATGCGCAGCGCGACGGCATCCGCCTCGGCGCGCGCGGCGCCCGCTGCCGGGGCGGCACCGGGCGTGCCCATGACGAAGGCCCCCGCCGGCACCACGATCATCTCCGGGCAGTCGTCGCAGCTGCGGAACACCGTGCCCGCCGGCCGCATCGACTCCGCGGTGCCGGACGGCGGCGCAGTCGCCAGCAGCAGCATGGTGGCCGTCGCGAAGCGCAGCCGCATCCTCAGGACTCGATCCGCACGGCCACGTAGGTCTGCGTCCCGCCGCGCTCGATCAGCAGCGCCACCGTCGCGCCGGACTTCTCGACCTCGGCGCGGAACTGGGCCATCGACTCGACCCTGGCGTCGTTCACGGCGATCAGCACGTCCCCCGGCTGCA
Organism: Steroidobacteraceae bacterium; assembly: GCA_035720205.1. Taxonomy (GTDB): domain Bacteria; phylum Pseudomonadota; class Gammaproteobacteria; order Steroidobacterales; family Steroidobacteraceae; genus SCUD01. The sequence continues at coordinate 45,690 of DASTOQ010000075.1, forward strand.
CGCCGGCGTCCGCCGCGGGGCCGAGCGCGCGTTCGACCACCAGCCGCCCCTGCGTGCGCAGGCGCTGGCGCTCGCTGCCGGTCAGCGGGCGCACGGCGAGGCCGAGCTTGCCGCCCTCCTGGTCGCCCGGGGTGCTGCGCGCGGCCACCTGCGGCACGTCCTCGAGCTCGCCGACCCGGACGCGCAGCTTGCGCTCCGACTTGTCGCGCCAGATCGTGAGCGTCGCCTCGCTGCCCGGGGCGATTCCGGCGATGATCGCCGGCAGTTCGCCGGAGCGCTCGATGTCGCGGCCGTCCACGGCCAGGATCACGTCGCCCGCCTTCACGCCCGCCTTGTCGGCCGGGCCGCCCGGGTCCACCTCGGCAACCAGCGCGCCGCGCGGCCGCGACAGCCTGAAGGAATCCGCGAGCGCCTGGTTGACCTCCTGGATCACGACGCCGATGCGCCCGCGCTGCACGCGGCCGTGCTCGACCAGCTCGTCCTTCACGTGCATCGCGACGTCGATCGGGATCGCGAAGGAAATGCCCTGGTAGCCGCCGGTGCGGCTGTAGATCTGCGAGTTGATGCCGATGACCTCGCCCTTCAGGTTGAACAGCGGTCCGCCCGAGTTGCCCGGGTTGACCGCGACGTCGGTCTGGATGAAGGGCGTGTAGGCGTCGCCGGCGAGCGTGCGCGCGGTCGCGCTGACGATGCCCGCCGTGACCGAGTTGTCGAAGCCGAAGGGCGAACCGATGGCGATCACCCACTCGCCGGCCTTGAGGCCCGCGGGGCTGCCGATGCGCACGGTCGGCAGGTTGCTGGCTTCGATCTTGAGGACCGCGACGTCGGTGCGGCCGTCCTGGCCCACGACCCTGGCGCGGTACTCGCGCCGGTCGGTCATGCGCACCGTCACCTCCCGCGCGCCGTCCACAACGTGGGCGTTGGTCAGGATGTAGCCGTCGGCGCTGATGACGAAGCCGGAGCCCTCGCCGCGGGCCGGCGGAAGCTGCGGGCGCGGCACGCCGAAGCCGAAGCGGCGGAAGAATTCATAGAGCGGATCGTCGGGCGAAAGTTCCGGCACGCCCTCCCCGCCCGCCTGGCGCCGTGCCACGGTCGTGACGTTGACGACGGCGCGGCCATACGCCTCCACCAGCGGCGTGAAATCGGGTAGTCCGCTCACCACGACGTCGCCCTGCGGCGCCGGCGCGGCCGCCGCCGGTCCCTGGACGGGCGCAGTCCCCGATCCGGCGGCCGGCGGCGCCTCGGCGCCGCAGCCCGCCAGCAGCGCGCACAGCGCCAGTGACGATGTGAAGCGCATCGCGATCTGCATCGGTACTCCGTTGAGGGTTCCTGACGCTGGCCTGAGACCCGCCCGATGCCTGCAAGTTGCAGTCATGCACATTAGTATTGCATCAAATGCAGCGCCGCATGATTTGCGCCCTCGCGATGGCGATGATCGCCTACGCACCGGGCCTCGCCGCCGACTTGCCCGCGCGCCCGCGCGCCGTGCTCGCCCGGCAGCTGGTGCCCGAAGTCGACGTCAGCGTGGTGGTGCGCGACGTCGCGACCGGCGAAAGCCTGGTGGACGTCAACTCCGCCGTGCCGCGGCCGCCGGCGTCGACCATGAAGCTGCTGCCGACCTGGGCCGCGCTCGACATGCTGGGCCCCGCCTACACCTGGAAGACCCGCGTCTGGGCCGATGCGCCGATCGAGCGCGGCGTGCTGAAGGGCAACCTCTACCTGCAGGGCGGCGGTGATCCGCTGCTGACCATCGAGCGCTGGTGGCGGCTGGTGTCCGACCTGCGCCAGAGGGGATTGCGCGTGATCGACGGCGACGTGGTCATCGACCAGACGCGTTACGTGGCGGCCGACGAGCGCCCGGAAGACTTCGACGGCAGGCCCTGGCGCACCTACAACGTGCTGCCCGACGCCATGCTGGTCAACTGGCAGTCCTCGGAGTTCACCATCCGGCCAGGGGACGACGGTGACGCCATCGAGATCCGGGTGCAACCCTTCCCGGAAGGACTGGTGGTCGAGAACCGCGTGGTGCTCGGCGAAGGCCGCTGCGTCGGCCGCGACAGGCGCATCGGCTACTCGATCTCGCCGAGCGAGCCCTCCCGCGTGGTCGTCAGCGGCCGGCTCGCCAGGAGCTGCCCGCCACAGACGCAGCGGCTCGCGATCATGGACCCGGCGCAATACGCCTACGGCACCTTCGTCACGCTGTGGCGCGAGCAGGGCGGCGAGGTCCGCGGCGGCTGGCTGCGCGCCCCGACGCCGTCGACGGCGCGCCTGCTGCTGACGCACGAATCGCCGCCGCTCGCCGACATCGTGCGCGTCACCAACAAGTTCTCGAGCAACATGATGGCGCGGTCGCTGGTGCTCGCCATCGGCGCGGAGAAACACGGGTTGCCGGCCTCGACCGCGGCGGGAGAAGCCGCGATCCACGAATGGCTGGCAGGCCGCAACCTCGTATTCCCGGAACTGGTCATCGGCAACGGCTCCGGCCTCTCGCGCGAGGCGCGCCTGTCGGCCGACAGCCTGGCGCGGCTGCTGGGCGCGGCCTGGCGCAGCCGCTACGCGCCCGAATTTCTCGCCTCGCTCGCGCTCGGCGGCCTCGACGGCACCTTGCAGAAGCGATTCGCCAACGTGCAGGATCCGAGCCGCATCCGCATGAAGACCGGGTCGCTGCGCGACGTCAGCACGATCGCAGGCTACGTGACGGGCGATTCCGGCCGCAGCTACGCGGTCGTCATCTTCGCCCACCACCCCGGGGTCCAGAACGGCGCCGGCGAAACCTTCCAGGCGGCGCTCGTCGATTGGGTGCTGCGGCAGTAGAGCCGGGCTGTCGGTTTTTTTGACGATTGGCGTCGCAAAGAGCCTCTGCTGCAGGTCCGCAAGATTTCTTACTCCATATTAATCAGTAAGTTAGCATGATTGGCATGGCCCATGCATTTATTCGGGCAGGAAGCGTCTGGTTGTCACCCGGCGTTCCGTACAAAGGAGTGGGACGATGAAGTTTCTTACCAAGATCGCTGCGGTAGCGGTTACCGGCGTCGGGCTGCTGGGCCTCTCGGGTGCCGCACAGGCGCTGTCGATCACCCCGACGACCCCGGGAATCATCCCGGCCAATCTCGGCCCGGCGAATTGCGAGCCCGGCTGCGTCTATGACGCCTTTGGCCTGGTCAATGACGGGTCGCTGGAATTGCTCTACAAGGCCGACGTGGGCGGTCCGGAGGGCGGTGCGTTCAACGGTTCATATGACACCGTGTTCAGCAACACGGCGGATGATCCGTCCGACGCCACGATCAGCTACACGGGCGGCCCGTCGATCGTCTGCGGCGTCTGCTACCTGGTCATCAAGGACGGCAATCAGAATCCCTCGTACTATTTCATCGACCTGGCTCTCCTCGGCTGGGATGGCGTGGAAGACCTCGTCCTCTCAGGCTTCTGGCCTGATCAGGGTGCGATTTCCCACATCTCGATCTGGGGCTCGTCCGAAGGCACCAGCGTGCCGGAGCCGGGCACCCTGGCCCTGCTGGGCCTCGGCCTCGCGGGCATGGGCATCGGCGTACGCCGTCGCCGCAAGCACTGACCCGCACATCGGTCCCGGAAAAAAGAAACCCCGCCTCGGCGGGGTTTCTCTTTTGTGCCAGGCTGAAATCGCTCAGGGCAGGTCGACGGTCGTGGTGCCGTCCGGCGCGACGATCACATCGCCCGCGACGGTCCAGTGCATGGTCTCGAAGCCGGGCTCGCCACTGGCGGCGCCCGGGTCGTACTCGCTCTCCTCCGGCGACTCATCCACGCCGAAGTCGCAGGTTGCCGCCACCGTGTAGCTGCCCGCCTCGACGAAGTCGAAGCGGTAGGCGGCGGTGGTCTCGACGCCATCCGTCACCAGCGGCTTGAACAGGATCGGGTCGGCGCCGTCGGTGGCGTCGCCATCCATGTCGTCCGGCGTCGCGTCGGCGCCACCGAAGAGATAGATGCCGCCATCGCAGTCCGCGGCCGTGGATCCTGCGCCCAGCTGCTCGGCAGCGAGGGCTGCCAGGTCCACCTCGCCCTCGATGTCGCCGATTTCCAGCTCGTCCAGCAGGCGCAGCACCGGCTTCAGCAGGTAGTTTGGCGACAGGCCCGGCGGCGCGATGATGGACTTGCGGAGGTCGAAATCAGCCACCAGGCGCGTGATGCCGCCGGCTGCGACGCGGAACGGCCGGTTGATCTTGAGCCCGGTCTGCGCGCCGCTCGGGATGTAGAGCGGGTATTGCTCACCGCTCTCGAACAGGATGTATGAGCCGTCACTCTGGTTCTGCTCCGCGAGCACGTTGAGCCGCAGCCACTCGTACTCGCCGGCGTCCACCTCGAGGCCCTCGACCAGGTTGACGGTGGCGCCATCCTGGTAGGCCAGCAGATCGATCTCCCGCGGCTCCGCGAAGACGATCGAACGTGTCGATCCCTCCGAGTGCAGCTCCAGGCCCGTGAACACGATCACGACTTCGCTGGCGCCGTCCACCGGTGCGTCGCCGATCCTGAGATTCAGGCGTCCGGTGGCGTCTTCGCTGCCGCCGCCCGAGCCGCCGCAGGCAGGCAGGGCGAGCGCGCAGGCCAGCAGAATCCCGGTCCGGATGTGCTGATTCATTGCCGAAACTCCTCGGATATGGGAACCCTTTATTGCTTCCGGCCGGCACCAGGGCAAATGCCGGCCGTTGCCCTCCGGCGACAGCCGAGCGTGGCACGACGACTGCGGCCTGGGGGGCCGAATAGACTTAATTGAGTTGAGCTGCGCGCACCGCGAAGGCGGCGAAAAGCTCTCCCAGCACGTGCCGCCAGCCCGGCACGTATTCCTGTCGCAGCAGCGGCCCGATCTCCCCGAGCGCTTCCCAGCCGCCATGCGTGAGCGTGACGCGGCTGCCGGACGGGCCCGGCGAGAAATCCACGTCCACCCATTGGGCGGACTCCGGGTCGCGACCTGGATGCCAGGTGAACCGAACCCGCCGCCCCGGCTCGATGGCCAGGACCTCGCCCCACAGGTGGCAGGCCCCGCCCGGCCCGAATTCCTCGACCCTGCCGCCGGCGCGGGCATCGAAGCTGCAGCGGGTGGCTGCGCTGCGCGACAGCGAGTGGGTCGCGACCGGCCACCAGTCGGCGAACCGGCCGGTGAAAGCGTCGAAGGCCCGCGCGGGCGCGATCGCGAGGTCCAGGGTCAGCACGATCGGCGGCAGCTCATTCATGCCCCGTCAAGCATACGCCGGCGGCGACTGCTGAACCGCGCCCGCCCGCTTCAATCCCGCCCGAGGATCCGCTCCAGCCGGTCGCGGTAACTGCGGCTCAGCTTGAGTTCGTGGCCGCCGTCGAGCGTCAGGAAATACTCGCCGTTGGTATGCGGCTTCAGCTTGCGGATGCGGCGGATGTTGACGATGGTCGAGCGATGGACGCGCTGGAACTGCGACGGATCCAGGCGCTCCTCGAACTGCTTCATGGTCGCGCGCACCACGTGGGTGCGGCCCTCGGCGTGCACGCACATGTAGTCGCCGGCCGCATCCACCCACTCGATCGCCGTCACCGGCAACCGCACCGTCTCGCGCCCGAGGCGGATCGGCAGCACCTCCGGGAAACGCCGTGGCAGGCCGTCGGCGGCCCGCGCGAGGAGTTCCTCGGCGTCCAGCTGGCCGGTGCCGGTGACGCTCGCGAGCAGCGAGACGAGCTGCTCGCGATGCCTGACCGAACGGCGCTGGGCGAACTGGTCGCGCACGTGGGTCATGGTACGCTCGAAGCGCTCGTCGACCAGCGGCTTCAGCAGGTAGTCGAGCGCATGCGCCTCGAAGGCTTCGATCGCGTAGCGGTCGAACGCGGTCACGAACACGACCATCGGCATGCTGGTCTGCGGGATGCGTCGCAGCACCTCGAAGCCGTCGATCCCGGGCATTTCGATGTCGAGGAACATGAGGTCCGGCGAGTGCGCCGCGACCGCCTCGATCGCCTCGCGGCCATTGCCGCACTGCGCGATGATCTCGATGTCCTCGCAGGCGCGCAGGCGCAGCTCGAGGCCGCGGCGGGCCAGCGGCTCGTCGTCCACGATGATCGCGCGAATCTTCCCCGTCATCGGCCTCAGACCTCCAGCGGCAACCGCATCTCGACCCGCAGTCCCGGCGCCGCATCGATGACTTCGACCCGGTGCGCCTCGCCGTACAGGACCTTCAGCCGTTCGCGGGTGTTGCGCAGACCGACGCCGCGGCCGTTGCCGCCGACCGCGGCGGGCGGCAGGCCGGGGCCGTCGTCCGCCACCGCCAGCCGCAGCTGCCCGTCCTCGATGCCGGCGATCACCGTGACCGACCCGCCCTCCTCGCGCGGCGAGATCGCGTACTTCATCGCGTTCTCGACCAGCGGCTGCAGCAGCAGCGACGGCACCAGCGCGGATTCCGCGCGCTCGTCCACCTCGAACTCGAGCCGCAGGCGGTCGCCGAAGCGCAGCTTCTCGATCCCGAGGTAGAGGTTGAGCGCGTCCAGCTCCTGCCGCAGCGTGACCTTCTTCATCGGGTCCTGGTCGAGCGTGTAGCGCAGGAACTCCGAGAGCCGCGACACCGCCAGGTTGGCGGTGCGGTTCTGGCCGTCGAGCACCAGCGTCGAGATCGCGTTCAGCGTGTTGAACAGGAAGTGCGGGTTGAGCTGGTAGCGCAGCATCTTGAGCTGCGCCTCCTGCGCCAGCGCCGAGGCCTTGAGCGTCGCCTCGCGCTCGAGCTGCAGCCGCTCGTAGAACTTGACGCCGAAGTACAGCCCGCTCCAGCACAGCAGCAGCGCCATCGAGGAGAGCGTGCCGACGAAGATCTCGAGCGGCTGGGGCGCATGTTCCATCGCCCACTCGGGCTTCACGATCCGCATGTAGGCGGTGTTGATGACGGCGCGCCAGCCGAGCGCGACCACCCAGCAAGCGATCGGCGAGCCGACCAGGATCGCCACCGGCCCGCGCGCCCACAGCCCGCGGTACAGCAGCCGCAGCGGCGCCGACAGCAGGAAGCCGGCCCCCGCCGCGATCGCGATGACCTTCACGTAACCCGGCTCCTTGCCGTAGACCGCGGAGCCGACGTACTGCGCGAGGCCGTAGGCCAGCCAGCCGAGCGTGTGCAGCGCCCAGAACAGCAGGTTGCGGTTGCCGCGCAGGATGTCGAGATTCATCCGGACACCTTAGTCACGGCGGATGCGCCCGCGCAACGCCCTGGCGCGGCCCCGGCACGCCCGGTCGCAGCAGGATGCGACTCAGGCGTACTGGCGCGCCGCCGCCGCAAGTTCCCGCGCGACGCGCTCGCGCAATGCCGGCGGGCCCAGCACCTCGACCCCGGCGCCGTGCCGGAGCAGGTCCATGACCAGTTCCGGCTCGCGGCTGTAGGGCAGTTCGAGGCGGTAACTGCCGTCGGCCTCGATGCGCCCCAGCTGGCGCGAATGCCAGGCCTCGTCCGCCACCCAGCGCGCAGCCTCGGGCGTGAAGCGCAGCACGGCGACCTGGGTCTCGGCGCCTGCAAAGATGCCGTAGCCGGCGCCGAGCACGCGGTCGAGGCGGTCGTCGGACACCTCGCGCGCGGCCTCTCCGCGCACGGCGGCCGCCCGGATCGCATCCACCGAGAACACGCGCAGGTCCTGGCGCAGGTGGCACCAGGCGTCGAGGTACCAGTTGTAGCGGTAATGCACCAGCCGCTGCGGCGAGACCACGCGTTCGGTCTCGCCGCCGTCGCCGCGCTTTCGGTGCCGGATCCACAGCTGCCGCCGCCGCAGCAGCGCCAGCGACAGCGACTCGAACACGTCGCGGTCCACGCGCCGCGTGCCCGGCCCGATCACGCGGATGCGGCGGCGGACCTCGCGGCCACCGCGGTCGCCGCGCTCGAGCAACGCGGAAAGCCGGTGGCGCAGGGGCTCGAGTTGCCGCCCGAGCAGGCCCGGCGACAGGCTGCCGAGCAGCTGCTCGATCTCGAGCAGCGCGTAGATCTCCGCCGGGCTGAACCACACGCCCGGCAGTTCCGCCGCCTCGGCCGCCGGGTCCAGCACGTAGGCCTGGCGCTCGCGCGACCAGACGATGGGCACGTTGAGCCGGTCGCGCAGGTACTCGATGTCGCGCTTGAAGGTGGCGTGCGAGATCTCGAGGTCGTCCTCGATCTCGCGGCGCGTGAGCGCGCCCTTGTCGACCAGCCGGCGCCGGATCCGGTAGAAGCGCTCGGTCCGGTCCACGTCAGTCTGCTGGAACGACGCGCAGCAGGCGGCCCGGGTCCTCGTCGGTCAGCAGGTACAGCGCGCCGTCCGGCCCCACGCGCACGTCACGCACGCGCTCCCCGATCTCGATGCGCTCCTCGGTGCGCACGGTGCCGTCGTCCTTCAGCTCGAGGCGCACCAGCTGCCGCGCCGCGAGCGCGCCCACGAACAGCTGGCCCCGCCACTGCGGATGGCCGCGGCCGTCGTGAAACGCCATGCCCGACGGCGCGATCGACGGCACCCAGTAGTGCAGCGGCTGCTCCATCCCCGCCTTGGCGGTGCCCTCGCCGATCGCCGGCCCGAAGTACTCGCGGCCATAGGTGATGACCGGCCAGCCATAGTTCTTCCCGGCGCGCGTGACGTTGATCTCGTCGCCGCCCTTGGGACCGTGCTCGTGGGTCCAGAGCTCGCCGGTCTCTGGATGCAGCGCCGCGCCCTGGATGTTGCGGTGCCCGTACGACCAGATCTCCGGCCGCGCGCCGTCGCGCCCGACGAAGGGATTGTCCGCCGGGACGCCGCCGTCCGTGTCGATGCGCACCACCTTGCCGATGTGCGTCGACAGGTCCTGGACGGCCTCGCGCAGCTTGTTGCGGTCGCCCTGGGTCACGAACAGCGTGCCGTCCTTCGCGAACACCAGGCGCGAGCCGAAGTGATGCCCGCTCGCGAACTTCGGCTGCTGCCGGTAGATGACCGCGACGTCCCTGAGTTGCAGGCCGTCGAGGCGCGCGCGCGCGACCGCCGTGCCGTTCTCGTCGCCCTCGCCGCGCTCGGCATAGGACAGGTAGATCGTCGAGTTCGAGGCGAAGCCGGGGTCGAGCGCGACGTCCAGCAGGCCGCCCTGGTTCACGGCGTGCACCGCGGGGACGCCCGCGACGGGTTCCGACAGACTGCCATCCGCCGACACGACACGCAGGCGCCCCGGCCGCTCGGTCACCAGCATGCGGCCATCGGGCAGGAAGGCCAGGCCCCAGGGATGCTGCAGCCCGGTCGCGACAGGCGTGACGGTGACTTTGGTGTCGCCGCTCGGCGGCACGTGCCCCGATTCCTGGCAGGCGCCCGTGCCGGCCAACAGCGCGAGCAGGAACAGGCTTTGCGCGATGGGCGTCGATTGCTTCATGTCGTCACCATGATGTTGCCGTCCTTGATCCGGACCGGGTAGGTGCGCAACGCCTGCTCACCGCGCAGGGCGTTCAGCAGCTGGATGCCGGGCGGGAAATTCGCCCATTCCACGACCTCGCCGGTCGCGATGTCGAAGCGCGCGCGGTGCAGCGGGCATCGCACCTGGCAGCCGTCGACGATGTCGCCGCGCGCCAGCGGCCCGAAGGCGTGCGGGCACTGCGCCTGGGTCGCGTGGTAGCCGTCCTCCAGGTGGTACACGACGATGCGCACCTCGCCCGCCTTGAATGCCCTCATGCTGCCGACCGGCAGGTCCCGCGCGAGTCCGACCGCGTGCTGGGCCATGTCAGCCGGACGCGATGCGCGTGATGATGTAGCCGCCGGACTTCGCGTCGAACTCGAGGTCGATGAGCTTGCGGTCGCGCGCCTCCTCGAGCAGGTTGCCGAAGGTCTTGAAGCCGTAGTAGCTCTCGTTGAAGCCGGGCTTGCGGCGCTTGATCGCCTGCTTGATCATCGAGCCCCAGACCTTCTCCTCGGCATCGCGCTCGGCGAACAGGTCCTCGGCCGTCTCCATCATCAGGTCGATGCCCTCCTGGCGGCGGTCGTCGGCCGTGGCGGGCGACTTCGACTCGGTCTTCTCCACCTTCGGGCGCCGCGCACGGCGCGCGCGGCCCTCGCCACGCACCAGGTCGTCGTAATAGATGAACTCGTCGCAGCCGCTGATCAGCAGGTCCGAGGTCGAGTTCTTGACCCCGCAGCCGATCACGACCTTGTTGTTCTCGCGCAGCTTGGCTACCAGCGGCGAGAAATCCGAGTCGCCGCTGATGACCACGAAGGTGTCCACGTGCTCCTTGGTGTAGCACAGGTCGAGCGCGTCCACGACCATGCGGATGTCGGCGGAGTTCTTGCCGGACTGGCGCACGTGCGGTATCTCGATCAGCTCGAAGGCCGCCTCGTGCATGGCGCGCTTGAACTCGTGGTAGCGCTCCCAGTTGCAGTAGGCCTTCTTGACCACGATGTTGCCCTTCAGCAGCAGCCGCTCGAGCACCTTGCGGATGTCGAAGGTCGGGATGTGGGCGTCCTTGACGCCCAGCGCGACGTTCTCGAAATCGCAGAACACCGCCATGATCCGCGTGTCGGCGCGCGTCGAGGCGTTCATTCCTCGCCCGCCTGCGGCTTCCACGCGGAGGCCAGCTCCTGCTGCTTGCGCGGCGGCACCGGATCGTAGTGGGACAGTTCCAGCGTGAAGCTGCCCTCGCCGCCGGTCAGCGCCTTCAGCCGGTTCTGGTAGTCGCTCACCTCGGCGAGCGGCACGTAGGCCGAGACCACGATGCGCCCGCGGGAACGCGCCTCGTTGCCGTCGATGCGCGCGCGGCGGGTCGCCAGGTCGGCGGTGATGTCGCCCATCACCGTACCCGGCGCGCTGATCTCGACGTGGACGATCGGCTCGAGCACGGTCGCCCCGGCGCGGCTGACCGCGTCGAGGAAGGCCTTGCGCCCGGCCGAGACGAAAGCGACCTCCTTCGAGTCCACCGAGTGGTACTTGCCGTCGTACACGGACACGCGGATGTCCTGCAGCGGGAAGCCGGCGACCGCGCCCTCCACCAGCGCATGCCGGATGCCCTTCTCGACCGCCGGGATGAACTGGTTCGGGATGGCGCCGCCCTTGACGTCGTCCACGAACTCGAAGCCCGCTCCGCGCGCCAGCGGCTCGATGCGCAGGTAGACCTCGCCGAACTGGCCCGCGCCGCCGGTCTGCTTCTTGTGCCGGTGGTGCCCCTCGGCCGGGCGCGTGATGGTCTCGCGATACGGGATCGAGGGCGGGTGCGTCTTCACCGCGACGCCGTAGCGCTCGGTCATGCGCTCGGTCATGACCCGCAGGTGCAGGTCGCCCATGCCGTAGAGCACGGTCTCGTTGAGCGACGTGTTGTGCTCGACGCGCACGCAGGGATCCTCGGCCGCGAGCTTGTGCAGCGCCTCCGCGAGCTTGTGCTCGTCGCCGCGGCGCTCCGGCTCGATCGCGACGCCGAGCATCGCCGGCGGGAAGCTGATGGACTTCAGGTGGAAGTGGTCCTCGTCGTGCGAGTCGTGGAGCACCGCGTCGAAGTGCAGCTCGTCGAGCTTGGCGACCGCGCAGATGTCGCCCGGCACGGCCTGCGGGATTTCCGCGTGATCCTTGCCCTGCATGCGAAACAGGTGCGCGATCTTGACCGGCTTCCTGCCGTCGCCGACGAACAGCTGGGCGCCGGTCCGGATCGTGCCCTGGTGCACGCGGAACAGTCCGAGCTTGCCGACGAACGGGTCCATGATGACCTTGAACACGTGGGCGATCGCGTGGCGGTGGGGGTCGGGCACCACCTCGACGCGCACCGCCGTGTCGCCCTCGCCCTTGAGGAAGGGCGGCGGGTTGCCCTCGGCCGGGTTCGGCGCAAGCCGCGCGAGGATCTCGAGCAGCTCCGGGATGCCGGCGCCGGTCTCGGCCGAGACGAAGCAGACCGGCACCAGATGCCCCTCGCGCAGCGCCTTCTCGAAGGGATCGTGCAGCTGCTCGGGCGCGAGTTCCTCGCCCTGCTCGAGGTAGAGCGCCATCAGCTCGTCGTCCACCTCCACGACCTGGTCGATGATCTCCGTATGCGCCTGGCTGACCGACGAAAAATCCGTGGCTTCGCCTTCATTATGGAAAAAGCAGTCCACGACCCTGCCGCCGCCGCCGGCCGGAAGGTTCAGCGGCAGGCACTCCCGGCCGAACTGCTCGCGGATCTCCTCGAGCACCGCCTGCGGATTCGCCTCGCGCGCGTCGATCTTGTTGATGATGACGAGCCGGCACAGTCCGCGCTCGCGGGCGAAATCCATCATGCGCTGGGTCATCGGCTCGACGCCCGCGACCGCACTCACGACCACGGCGGCGGTCTCGACCGCCTCCAGAACCGGCAGCGTCCGGCCGATGAAATCGGGATAGCCCGGGGTATCGGCCAGATGCACGTGGGAGGACCCGGCCGTCAGCCAGCACAGCGTGGCG
>DASTOQ010000076.1:0-9491 GCA_035720205.1 Steroidobacteraceae bacterium
GAAGAACCCCGGAGGCACGACAGGCATGGAAGACGCGAATCGCAAGAAGGCGCTGATGGCAGCGCTCAGCCAGATCGAGAAGCAGTTCGGCAAGGGCTCGGTGATGCGCCTCGGCGAGCACTCGGCCAGCAACGACATCGAAGTCGTGCCGACCGGCTCGCTCGGCCTCGACATCGCGCTCGGCATCGGCGGCGTGCCGCGCGGCCGCGTGGTCGAAATCTACGGCCCGGAAGCCTCGGGCAAGACTACCCTCACGCTCTCCATCATCGCCCAGGCCCAGAAGCTCGGCGGCGTCGCCGCCTTCGTGGACGCCGAGCACGCGCTCGACCCCGTGTACGCCGAGAAGCTCGGCGTCAACGTCAAGGAACTGCTGATCTCCCAGCCGGACACCGGCGAGCAGGCGCTCGAGATCACCGACATGCTGGTGCGCTCCGGCGCCGTGGACATCGTCGTGATCGACTCGGTGGCCGCGCTCACGCCCAAGGCCGAGATCGAGGGCGAGATGGGCGAGATGCAGGTCGGCCTGCAGGCCCGCCTGATGTCGCAGGCGCTGCGGAAGCTCACCGGCAACATCAAGCGCTCGAACACCATCGTGGTCTTCATCAACCAGATCCGCATGAAGATCGGCGTCATGTTCGGCAACCCCGAGACCACCACCGGCGGCAACGCCCTCAAGTTCTACGCCTCGCTCAGGCTCGACATCCGCCGCATCGGCGCGATCAAGAGCGGCGAGGAAGTGGTCGGCAACCAGACCCGCGTCAAGGTCGTCAAGAACAAGGTCTCGCCGCCGTTCCGCGAGGCCGAGTTCGAGATCCTCTACGGCAAGGGCATTTCGCGCGAGGGCGAGCTGATCGACATGGGCTCGATGCACGGCATCGTCGAGAAGTCCGGCTCCTGGTACGCCTACGAGGGCGAGCGCATCGGCCAGGGCAAGGACAACGCGCGCCAGTACCTGATCGATCACCCGGAAATCGCCGCCAGGATCGAGACCGCGCTCCGGAACCGCCTGCTGCCGGCGCGCCGTCCCGTGGCGGTCCCGAGTGAGGCCGCGGAAGCCTAAGGCGGCAGCCGCCCCCGCCCCCGACGACCCGCGGGCGGCCCGCCTCGCCGCCCTGAAGCTGCTCAATCGCCGCGACTACGGCGCCCGCGAACTCGCGGAGCGCCTGGTCGCGCGCGGCTTCGCCCGGACCGACGCCGAGACCGCGATATCCGGCCTTGCGGCCGAGAAGCTGGTGGACGACGCCCGCTTTGCCGAGCATTTCGTCGCGTATCATGCGAACCGCGGCCAGGGCCCGGTGCGTATCGCGCATCGCCTGCGGGAGGCGGGCGTGGCGCCCGAGACCATCGCGGCGACGCTGGATGCGGGCTCCGCCGACTGGCGGCGGCGCTGCGAGCAGGCGCGGCGCAAGCGCTTCGGCGCCGGCGCGCCCGCGAGCTGGGCCGAGCGCGGCCGGCAGGCGCGATTCCTGTCGCAGCGCGGTTTCAGCGCGGAGCAGATCCGCGCCGCCGTCGGCGGCGACATGGCAGAGGAATGATGGCGACGAAACGAAAGGCAGCGCCTTCCAAGTCCAAGGCGCAGGCGAAGTCCAGGGCGAAGTCCAGGGCGAAGGCCAGGGCCGGGGCGAAAGCGCGGCCGGCGCCGAAGCCCGTGAAGATGTCGAGCAGCGAGCTTCGGAGCTCGTTCCTCGAGTTCTTCCGCGCGCGCGGCCACGCGATCGTGCCGTCGTCCCCGCTGGTGCCCGGCAACGACCCGACGCTGCTCTTCACCAACGCCGGCATGGTGCAGTTCAAGGACGTGTTCCTCGGCAAGGACGAGCGCAGCTACCGGCGCGCCGCCAGCAGCCAGCGCTGCGTGCGCGCGGGCGGCAAGCACAACGACCTCGAGAACGTCGGCTACACCGCGCGCCACCACACCTTCTTCGAGATGCTCGGCAACTTCAGCTTCGGCGACTACTTCAAGCGCGAGGCGATCGACTACGCCTGGGACTTCGTCACCGGCACGCTCGCGATCGACCCTCGCAAGCTTTGGGTCACGGTCTACAAGGGTGATGATGAAGCAGCCGACCTCTGGTTGAGACGGATAAGAGTCGATCCCAAGCGCTTCTCGCGCATGGACGAGAAGTCGAACTTCTGGGCCATGGGCGACACCGGCCCGTGCGGACCCTGCTCCGAGATCTTCTACGACCACGGCCCCGGCATCGCCGGCGGCCCGCCGGGCTCGAAGGGCGAGGACGGCGACCGCTACGTCGAGATCTGGAATCTCGTCTTCATGCAGTATGAGCGCAGCGCCGACGGCAGGATGACGCCGCTGCCGAAGCCCAGCGTCGACACCGGCATGGGCCTCGAGCGCACCGCCGCGGTCATGCAGGGCGTGCACAGCAACTACGACATCGACCTGTTCCAGGGTCTGATCAGGGCGGCGGCCGAAGCCACCAACCAGTCGAAGCTCACGAGCCCCAGCCTGCGCGTGATCGCGGACCACATCCGCGCCTGCGCGTTCCTGGTCGTGGACGGCGTGATCCCGGGCAACGACGGCCGCGGCTACGTGCTCCGGCGCATCATCCGCCGCGCGATCCGTCACGGTTACAAGCTCGGCCAGTCGAAGCCGTTCTTCCACACGCTGGTGTCGGCGCTGTCGCGGGAGATGGGCGCGGCCTATCCCGAGCTGCCGAAGGCCGAGGCGCACGTGATCAAAGTGCTGCGCCAGGAAGAGGAGAAGTTCGACGAGACCATCGCGAATGGCATGGGCATGCTCGAGGACGCGATCGGCAGGCTCAAGGGCAAGACCATCGCCGGCGAGACGGTCTTCAAGCTCTACGACACCTACGGCTTTCCGGTGGACCTCACCGCCGACATCGCGCGCGAGCGCGGCCTCGCGATCGACCACGCCGGCTTCGAGCAGGCGATGGAAGGCCAGCGCGAGCGCGGCCGCGCGGCCAGCAAGTTCGGCGTCGACCTGCGCGGCCAGGCGGCGATCGACGCCGAGAGCGAGTTCTGCGGCTACGACTCGCTCGCGGGCGAGGGCCGCGTGCTCAAGATACTGAAGGGCGGCGCCGAGGTGGGCTCCGCCGCCGCCGGCGACGCCATGCAGGTCGTGCTCGACCGCACGCCTTTCTATGCCGAGGCGGGCGGCCAGGTGGGTGACGTGGGCCTGCTCGAGAACGCGACTACGAAGTTCCGGGTCCTGGACACGAAAAAGCTGGGCGATGCCCACCTGCACATCGGCCGCCTCGAGCGCGGCGGCCTCGCGGTCGGCGACGCGCTGACGGCGAAAGTGGATGCGAAAGTGCGCCAGGCCACCGTGCTCAACCACAGCGCGACCCACCTGCTGCACGCGGCGCTGCGCAAAGTGCTCGGCACGCACGTGACCCAGAAGGGCTCGCTGGTCGCGCCCGACCGGCTGCGCTTCGATTTCTCGCACACCCGGCCGCTGACACCCGCGGAGCTCGAGCTGATCGAGCGGATGGTGAACGACGAGATCCGCGCCAACCGCGAGGGCGTGATCCGCCACCTGCCTTACGACCAGGCGATCCAGTCAGGCGCCATGGCGCTGTTCGGCGAGAAGTACGGCGACACGGTGCGCGTGCTGTCGTTCGGCGACTTTTCGACCGAGCTCTGCGGCGGCACGCACGTCGGCCGCACCGGCGACATCGGCCTGTTCCGCATCACCAGCGAGGGCGGCATCGCCTCCGGCATCCGCCGCATCGAGGCGGTGACGGGAGAGGGCGCATTGAAGGCCGTCAAGGCGACCGAACAGACGCTGAAGCGGGTGGCCGCTGCGCTCAAAGGCACGCCGGCGGATGTGGAGGAGAAGATCGCCCAGCTGCTTGACCGGCAGAAGAAGCTCGAGCGCGAGCTGGCGGGCCTGAAGTCCAGGCTCGCGAGCGGCCACCGCGGCGACCTCGCCGACAACGCGGTGAACGTCAACGGCGCGCAGGTGGTGGCGGCCAAGGTGGAGGGACTCGACGCGCAGACGCTGCGCGAGGCCGTCGACTCCCTCAAGAGCCGGCTCGGCAGCGCCGTGATCGTGCTCGCGACCGTGACCGAAGACGGCAAGGTCGCCCTGGTCGCGGGCGTGACCCAGGACCTGGTGAACCGCGTGAAGGCCGGCGAACTCGCGGGCGCTGTGGCCGGTCTGATAGGTGGACGTGGCGGCGGGCGGCCGGATTTCGCCCAGGCGGGCGGCGCCGACGCGTCGAAGCTCGATGCGGCGCTCAGGTCCGTGCCGGACATGGTAGCCGCGAGACTCGGGGGGTCCTGAGGCCTCCCGCAAGGGGATGCCGTTGACCGGATTCGCGCTCGTCATTGCGCTGCTGTTCGGCCCGCAGGCCGAGGCCCCCGACGCGGTCGCCGCTTCGGTGCCGCAGCCGCTCCCCACGCCGCTCGACCCGGTCGCCGTCACCGCCGACGAGCCGCGCTTCGTCGCCCCCACGCGCCGCGACCGCATCGGCCGCATCTGGGCGCCGGTCGTGATCAACGGCCAGGGCCCGTTCCGGCTGGTGCTCGACACCGGCGCAAGCCACTCCGCGATCACCGCGCAGGTGGCGCGGGCGCTCGGCATTCCGCTCGACGGCGGGCAGACCGTGCTGCTGCGCGGCGCCACCGGCAGCGCGCGCGTGCCGCTGGTGCCGGTCGAGTCGCTGGAGATCGGCGACCTGCTGATGCATCCGCGCCGGCTGCCGATCGTGCCGGACGCCCTCGGCGGCGCCGAGGGCATCCTCGGCACCGACGGCCTCGCCAACAAGCGCATCCACATCGACTTCCGCCGCGACCGCATCACCATCCGCCGCTCGCGCTCGGAGCCGGCGGGGGAGGGCTTCATCACCATCCCGGTCGAGTTCATGCGCGGGCGGCTGCTGGTGGTCGAGGCGCGCATGGGCGGCGTGCCTACCAAGGCCATCATCGACACCGGCGGCCAGGCCACGCTCGGCAACGTGGCGCTGCGCGAGGCGCTGGCGGAGCGGCGCCGGCGCATGGAGCTGGAGCCGGACCAGGTCATCGGCGCGACGCTCGACGTGCAGGACGGCGACCGCACCGCCACGCCGTCGCTGATCATGGGTGGGATGCGCGTGACCAGCGGCGCCATGACCTTCGCGGACTTCGCGATCTTCGACCACTGGAAGATGCTGGACGAGCCCGCCATGCTGGTCGGCATGGACGTGCTCGGGCTGCTCGAGGTGCTGGTGATCGACTACCGGCGCCGGGAGCTGCAGGTCAAGCTGCGCGACCGCTCGGTGCGCAGTTCGCTGCTCGGCACCTAGCCTGCCGGCGCGGTCGCGTCGTCCAGCGACATGCGGATGGTGAGTTCTGCGCCTTCGCGCTCGACGACCAGTTCAAGCGGCGAGCCGCGCAGGTAGCCGGTGATCTCGGCGCCGCCGATCTCCGACACGGCCCGGCCGTTCATGCGCAAGATGCGATCGCCGCGCCGGACGCCGGCGCGCTCCGCCACCGAGCCCGCGGGCACTTCGAGGATCGCGAGCGAAGTCTCGCCGCCGCGCGGCGGCGCCAGCCCGAGACCGTAGCGCCGCTGTCCGGAGCCTGCCTGGGCCGCGCGCGCCGGCGGCCGCGGCGTCTCGATGCCCGCGGCCACGGCCGGGTCGACGCCGGCCTCCACCAGCGCCGCCCGCAGCGCATCTTCCGGCGCGACCGCGACTTGCGGCGCGATGCCGGTGGATTCCCAGCCCAGGCCGCTGCCGACGTCGTAGGTGCGACCGACCGGCACGAACACCTCGAATTGGCCGCCGAAGCCGCGCAGGCCGCCGAAATGGCCGGCACCGCGGGTGTTGCCGCCCACCAGCGTGGCGCGCCCGCTGAGCTTCAGGGCGTAGGACAGGTGCTCGCAGGCGGAGGCAGTGACGTCGGTGAGCGCGTACACGCGGGCCCTGGCCCAGGGGCCGTCGGGATCGCGCGGCGTGACCCAGTGGTCGAAGCGCTGGATGCCCTCCGGCGCGTCCTCGCGCCGCAGGCTGGGGACCTGGTTGAACATGCCGAGCACGCCGTCGTTGGCGCGGTCGCGCATGTCCATGCGCAGCAGCCGCGCCGGCTCCGCATAGATCCGCGCGAACAGCTCGTCCATCACCGGCAGCGTGCCGCCGAGGCAGGCGCGCAGGTCGAGCACCAGCGTGGTCGCGCCCGCGAACTCGTCGAGGAAACGCGCCATCTGCGCGACGGATTCCGGGTCGCCCGGCAGCAGCCGGATCGGCAGGTAGGCGACGCCCGGGGCGAGCCAGCGGCCCTCGCCGAGCGCGTCCATGTCCTGTTGCAGGCGCTGCATCGTGCCCTGCGGCCCCGAGGGCCGGTCCGTCACCAGGATCCGCAGGTGGGCGTCGTCCTGGACCGCGCGCAGTTCGCGCTCCCAGGCGCCGGCGAGCGCGGCGGGGTCCGCAAGCCCGTCCCAGGCGCCGGCCGCGGCCCCATCGCGCAGCGCCGCCGCGTAACGGCGCCCGACGTCGGGAAACAGGTATTCACGCTCGAGCAGTACCGCGAGTTCCTCGGCGGCGGCGCGCGCGCCGGCGGCGTCGAGCGTCGCCGCGTGTGCGCCGGAAGACGCGCCGGCCAGGACCGTGGCCGCCGCCAGTGGGATCAGGATGTGCACGAATGAATTGCCCTCGCGCTGTGGCGCAATGCGGCAAGGATGCCGCAGGGCTGGGAAGGGTCGCAGCGTCTCAGGCTGCGCGGCGCGTTTCCGCGGAAATCTGCTGCGACAGGCGATCCCGATTCACGACCATCTGGTCGTGCAGCTCGCCGATCGTGCCGGAGGCGGTCTTGCAGAACACGCCCGGCAGGATGGCGTGCACGATGCAGACGAAACCTCCCCCGATCATGCGCAGCCCGAAACTCATCGCGTTGGTGAAGTGCTGCCAGTAGGTCTCGTTCACGGAGGCCGGATGCTCGGTGAACAGGCGGCGGAAGACGTTCATCCGTGCATGCTAGCCTCAAGAAAATCAAAAATCCTCCCATAAATTGCGATAAATGCTCGCAATATTGGGAAAATTTGCTAATCTCGTGTCATGAACGTCATCGACAAGATCGACCGGCAGATCCTTGGCCTGCTGCAGCAGGACGCGTCGCTCCCGATCCAGCAGGTGGCCGACCAGGTCGGCCTCTCGGTCAATCCCTGCTGGCGGCGCATCCGCCGCATGGAAGCGGAGGGCGTGATCCAGGGCCGGGTCGCGCTGGTGGACCCGGCGAAGGTCGGCCTCGGGCTCACCGTCTACGTGCGCGTGAAGACCCGCGAGCACAGCGCCGCCTGGGCCAAGAAGCTCAACGAGGTGATCGCCGCGATGCCCGAGATTCAGGAATGCCACCGCATCGGCGGCGACGTGGATTACCTGCTCAAGGTCGTGGTCCCCGACATGGCGGGCTACGACCGCAGCTACAAGGAGCTGATCGAGCGGCTGCCGGCGCTCTCCGACGTCTCCGCGCTGTTCTCGATGGAGCGCCTGAAGAGCACCACCGGCCTGCCGATCCCCGACGAAACCTGAAACAATCGACGATCGATGACCCTGATCGTCCAGAAATATGGCGGCACCTCGGTCGGCTCCGTCGCCCGCATCCACGCGGTCGCGGAGCAGATCGCGACACTGAGGGAACAGGGCCAGCAGGTGGCGGTCGTCGTATCCGCGATGGGCGATGCCACCGACCGGCTGATCGAGCTGGCGCGCGAGGTCTGCGCGGATCCCGAGCCGCGCGAGATGGACGCGCTGCTCGCCACCGGCGAGATGGTCTCGACTTCGCTGCTCGCCATGGCGCTGGGCGCCCGCGGCGTCAAGGCCCGCTCCTGGAATGCCTTGCAGCTTCCGATCGAGACCACGGGCCATCCCGGCCGCGCGCGCATCGAGCGTGTCGAGTGCGAGAGGCTCAAGGCCGAGCTCGCCGCCGGCGTCGTGCCCATCGTCTGCGGGTTCCAGGGCCGCGCCGCGAACGGTGACATCACGACCATCGGCCGCGGCGGCTCCGACACCACAGCGGTGGCGCTCGCGATCGTGCTCGGCGCGGACGAGTGCCAGGTCCTGACCGACGTGGATGGCGTGTACACCACCGATCCGCGCATGGTGCCGGAGGCGCGCCGGCTCGAGCGCGTGAGCTTCGAGGAGATGCTCGAGCTCGCCGGGCAGGGTTCGCGCGTACTGCACCTGCGTGCCGTGGAATTCGCTTCGCGCTACAACATGAGGCTGCGGGTGCTCTCGAGCTTCGAGCCCGGGTCCGGCACGCTCATCTGCCAGGAGGATGCGAAAGTGGAAGCCCCCGTCGTTTCCGGCATTGCCTTCAACCGCGACGAGGCCGCCATCACCGCGGCCGGCGTTCCGCACCAGCCGGGCGTCGCCCACGCGATCCTGAAGCCCATTTCGCGGGAGGGGATCGACGTGGACATGATCGTGCTGAATGCGCCGCGCGAGGCGCGAGTGGATCTCTCCTTCACCGTGCACCGCGACGACTACGCCAAGGCGCTCGCGCTCGCGCGCCAAGCCGTGGACCAGTACCCGGGCGCGGCCGTCTCGGGCGATGATCGGGTCGCGAAACTCGCGGTCGTGGGGTCCGGTATGCGAAGCCATGCAGGCGTCGCCACGCGCCTTTTCGAGACTCTCGCGATCGAGTCCATCAACGTGCGCCTGGTCTCCACCTCGGAAATCAAGATCAGCGTGCTGCTCGAGGAAAAGGACCTGGAACGGGCGGTCCGGGCGCTGCACAAGGCCTACGGACTGGAGCGATCCGCAAGTCCTTGATTTGACATATTGTTGTACACGACGGATATGTTATGGTTGCCGACGGCTGAGGGGCCTCCACGGACAACGACTATTAACCGGGAGTAAAGGGAATGCTCATCCTGACGCGCCGCGTCGGTGAGGCGTTGATGATTGGCGACAACGTCACGGTCACCGTTCTCGGCATCAAGGGCAACCAGGTCCGCATCGGCGTGCTCGCGCCGAAGGACGTGAGTGTCCATCGCGAAGAAATCTACGAACGGATCCGACACGAGAAGGAAGCCGGCACGGAGAACGGCAAGGGCCACACGCACACGATTCCCTGACCCACGTCGGCCGCTGCCTTTGCCGGGCTCGCGCCCGGTGAGTATCATTTGCGCCCCGTTTCAGGCGACGGACCGCACCCGGAGAGATGGCCGAGTGGTCGAAGGCGCACCCCTGCTAAGGGTGTATGGGCCAAAAGCCCATCGAGGGTTCGAATCCCTCTCTCTCCGCCAATTCTTTTGCCGCCGACAATTCCAGAGGGATTCGAACCCGAGATGAATAGACGTGAGGGTTCGACGGCATTGCGGAGCAATGCCGGTCACAGGAGCAAAGCGACTGTGATCCCGAGCGATAGCGAGGGACGAGGCCGCACAGCGGCCGAGCAATCCCTCTCTCTCCGCCAGATTCTGCTGCCGATCATTGAGCCGCTGCCACTCTGACTTGCTGGCTAGCGACGCTCGCAGGCAATGCCGGTGATTCCCCTGAGGCACTTTCCATCCGAGTGAGATGCTGGTGCGCCAA
>DASTOQ010000077.1:0-57922 GCA_035720205.1 Steroidobacteraceae bacterium
ACACCCTGATTATGTGAAGGCCATCTCGGTCGCTCCCGCGGCCGGGAGTTAGGGTCGTCGCTGGGCGACTGCATCCACAGGTTTCAGCAAAACCCATGGCTGACCGCAACAAGCCGAACAAACTGCCGGATCATGCCGAGGGTATTGCCCATTACGCCGAACAGCAGCGGCTCGGTCACGGCCGCATCGAGTTCGACGAGCTCGGCAATGCGGTCTGGGTGCCGAATTCGGGCGCGCGGGGCGACGACGTCATGCGCCGCCTGCTCGACGATCCCACGCTCGCCTTCAGCAACGAGTACACGCCCGGCACGGTGAAGAGAATCCAGGAGAATCCACTGGGCGTGAAGAAGGGCTACGACCCGTACGACAGCGGCCAGCTGGTGAAGAAGGACCGGAAGAAGAAGAAAGACCTGCGCCGACTGTCCGAGTGGATCAAGACGCAGAAGCCCAGGGACAAGTGACCGTCCGCCGCTGAGGCCGCGCTTCCGCGGCTTGCTTGACCGGTCCCGCCCGCTCGCGCACGCTCGCCGCATGAGCGCGCTGACCCTCGTGATCGGCACGCGCAACTACAGTTCCTGGTCGTTGCGCCCCTGGCTGCTGCTGCGCCACCTCGGCCTGCCCTTTTCCGAGCGCCTGTTCGAGCTCGATTCCGCGGAATTCGCGGCCGAAGTGCCGAAGATCTCGCCGACCGGCCGGGTGCCCGCCCTGATCCACGGTGAACTGCGCATCTGGGAGTCGCTCGCAATCTGCGAGTACGCTTCGGAACTGGCCGGCGGGCGTGGCTGGCCCGCCAACGCCGCGCGAAGGGCAGAGGCGCGCGCCATCGCGACCGAGATGCATGCCGGTTTCCCGGCGCTGCGCTCCGCCTGTCCGATGAACGCGCGCGCGACCGGACGGCGGGTCGCGCTCACGCCGCCGCTGATGCAGGACCTGCGCCGCATCGACGCGATCTGGTCCTGCTGCCGGCGCGACCACGGCGACCGCGGGCCATACCTCTACGGTGAGTTCAGCATCGCCGATGCGATGTACGCGCCCGTCGTGCTGCGCATCCGCAGCTACGGCTTGCCGCTCTCCGGCCTCGCGGCGCGCTACCACGAGCGTATGCAGGACGACACCCACCTGCGCGAATGGATCCGCGCCGCGGAACGCGAAACGACCGTGCTGCCGCACGAGGAAGCCGGTGCCGGGGCCTGAGGCGCGGGCCGGCATGGCCTGGGCGAGTGCGCTGGGACTCGGCTCCCGCCTCGAGGAAGCCGTGGCTGCCGCGTTGGCGCAGCTCGAGGAGTCGCGCGCGCCCGGGCGGCCCGACCTCGTCGTCGCGTTCGTCTCCGCCGCGTACGGCGCGGCGATCGACCGGTTGCCGAAGCTGCTGCAGGCTGCGCTCGGCGACGCGCTGGTCGCGGGCTGCAATGCCGGCGGCCTGGTGGGTGGCGGCACCGAAGAGGAGGACGAACCGGGCATCGCGCTGCTCGCGGGACGCGCGCCCGACGCCTCGTTCGCCGCCGTGCACCTGGAGCAGGCGACGCTGCCGCCGCTCACGGCTTCGCGCGAGCAGTGGTGGCGGCTGCTGGAACTGGGCCCGGAGTCGGGCGCAAGCTTCGTGCTGCTGCCGGACCCGGGCACCATCGATGCCGAAGCCTGCGCACGTGGCATCGACCGCGCCTTCCCCGGGGCGGCGGTGATCGGCGGGCTCGCGAGCGGAGCCGGCGAGGCCGGCTCCGCCCGGCTGCTGGCCAGCGGCGAAGTCCATCGCTCCGGCGCCGTGCTGCTCGCGTTTGCCGGCAACGTCGCGATCGACCCGGTGGTCGCGCAGGGCTGCCGGCCGGTGGGCGAACCGTTGTTCGTGACCGCGGGCGACGGCAACCTGATCCACGAACTCGACGGACGCCGTCCGCGCGACGTGCTGACCGCGCTGTTCGCGTCGCTGGGCGAGGCGGAACGCGCGCGCTTCGGCGACGCGCTCTGCATCGGCATCGCCTTGCCGGGCTCGCGCCAGAGCGTGGGCGCGGGCGACTTCCTGGTCCGTAACGTGCTGGGCCTCGATCCCGACAGCGGCGCGCTGTGGATCGGCGCGCGCGTCGCGAGGAATGCGGTCGTGCAGTTCCATCTGCGCGACGCGGAGTCGGCCTCGCAGGAGCTCGAGACCCGCCTCGACGCGGCGCTCGCGGGACGGCCGCCGCCGGCGGGGGCGCTGCTGTTCGCCTGCGCAGGCCGCGGACGCAGCCTGTTCGGGGTCTCGGGTCACGATTCCGGGACGCTGCGGCGCCGCGCCGACGTGCCGCTGGCCGGCATGTTCAGCGCCGGCGAGATTGCGCCGATCCAGGGCGCGACCTTCCTGCATGGGTACAGCAGCGTGTTCGGCCTGATCCGGCCGCGGGCCGGCGCCGGCTCCTGATATCCTGATCGGGGACGTTTCCCGACCGGGTTTTGGATCGGGAAACGTCCCCCATCATCCTCTGGAGGCCCGCCGATGCGACGCACGCTCCTTCTGGCCGCGACTGCGGCATTCATCTTCCCCGCCTCCGCCGAAACGCCGGGCTTCACGGCGCGTGACCTCAATGCGCTCGCCCGCGTCAGCGAGCCCAGGATGTCGCCGGACGGGAAGCAGGTCGTCTTCACGCTGCGCGAAACCGACTTTGCGGCGGACCGCGGGCGCAGCGACCTGTGGCTCATGGAGACCGCGGGCGGCTCGCCGCGGCGGCTCACGAGCAGCGAGGAGAACGACACCGCAGCCGACTGGTCGCCCGACGGCGCAGGCATCTACTTCCTGTCCGCGCGCTCGGGCTCCACCCAGGTCTGGTTCCTGCCGGCGACCGGCGGCGAGGCGCTGCAGGTGACGCGCCTGCCCGTGGACGTCGCGGGCTTCCGCGCCTCGCCGGCGGGCAACCGCCTCGCCCTCGCGCTCGAGGTCTTCCCGGATTGCGCCGACCTCGCCTGCACCGCGAAGCGCATCGAGGAGCGCAAGGCATCGAAGCAGCGCGGCCAGGCCTATGACCGCCTGTTCGTGCGCCACTGGGACAAGTGGAAGGACGGGCGCCTGTCGCAGCTGTTCTCGGTCGCGATCGGCGCGGACCGCAAGGCGGACGGCGAGCCCCTGGCGCTCAGCGCCGCGCTCGATGCCGACGTTCCTTCGAAGCCCTTCGGCAGGCGCGCCGATTATGCCTTCAGCCCCGACGGGCGCGAACTCGTGTTCGCGGCGCGCGTCAAGGGAACGACCGAGCCGACCTCGACCAATTTCGACGTCTACCGCGTGCCGGCCGACGGCGGCGCCGCGCCGGTCAACCTGACCGCCGACAATCCGGCCTGGGACGCGCAGCCGCAGTTCTCTCCCGACGGCAAGCTGCTGGCGCACCTCGCGATGCGCCGCCCGGGCTTCGAGGCCGACCGCTTCGAGCTGGTCGTACGCGACGCCGCGACCGGCGCGGTGCGCTATCGCAGCGACGGCTGGGACCGCTCGATCGGCTCGTTCCGCTTCTCGAGGGACGGGCGACGGGTGTACGCGCTCGCCGACCACCTCGGCCAGCATCCGCTGTGGGCGATCGATCTCGCAGGAGGCGCGCCGCGCATGCTGACCGGCCCCGGCTACGTGGCCGAGTTCGACCTCGCGGGCGAGCGCATCGTCTTCGCGATGCAGTCGCTCGATTCGCCTGCAGACCTCTACCTGCTGGATGGCCGGGGGGCACCGCGCCGGCTCACGAACCTGAATGCCGCAAGGCTCGCGGGCGTCCGCCTGGGCGAGCCGGAGCAGTTCACGTTCACCGGCGCGGGCGGCGAGCCGGTGTACGGCTACCTCGTGAAGCCCTCGGGCTGGCAACCCGGCACGAAGTATCCGATCGCTTTCATCGTGCACGGCGGGCCGCAATCGTCATTCGCGAATACCTGGAGCTACCGCTGGAACCCGCAGGTCTACGCGGGCGCGGGCTATGCGGCGGTGTTCATCGATTTCCACGGCTCGACCGGTTACGGCCAGTCGTTCACGGATTCGATCAGCGGCGACTGGGGCGGCAAGCCGCTCGAGGACCTGCGGCTGGGCCTCGCGGCCGCGCTCGAGCGCTACCCGTGGCTGGACGGTGACCGTGCCTGCGCGCTGGGCGGGTCCTACGGCGGCTTCATGATGAACTGGATCGCCGGCCACTGGCCGGACGGCTTCCGCTGCCTGGTGAATCACGCGGGCCTGTTCGACCACCGCATGATGTATTACTCGACCGAGGAACTCTGGTTCGTCGAATGGGACCACGGCGGGCCGTACTTCCAGAATCCCGCCGGTCATGAGAAGACCAATCCCGCGAATCACGTGGCGGCCTGGAAGACGCCGATGCTCGTGATCCACGGCGCGCTCGACTACCGCGTGCCCTACTCCCAGGGGCTCGCGACCTTCACCGCACTGCAGCGGCGGGGCATCGAGAGCCGCCTGCTCTTCTTCCCCGACGAGAACCACTGGATCCTGAAGCCCGGCAACAGCCTGCAGTGGCACGGCGAAGTGCTCGGCTGGCTCGACCGCCACCTGAATTAAAGGGGACGCATCCCATTTATGCGGGACGCTCCGCATAAATGGGATGCGTCCCCTTTATTTCAGTCTTCGCGCCATTCGGCGCGGTAGGACAGGCCGAGCGAGATGATGCGCCGCAGCAACGCGGGGTACTTGATCCCGTCGTGCAGCGCGGCGTAGGCGAAGTCCTCTTCCTTCTCCAGGTTCGGGTTGGCATTCGCCTCCAGCACGAACGGCGTCCCGTCCTCGCGCACGCGGAAATCCATGCGCGCGTAGCCGGACATGTGCAGCGCGCGGTAGATGCGCCGCGCCAGGCGGTCCAGCTTCTCGGCGAGTCCCGGCGGCAGGTTCTCGGCCTTGCCGCTGGTGATGCCGTGCCGCTCCTGGTAGGCATGGTCCCATTTCGCCTTGCGGGTCGCGATCGCGGCGCGCCCGGACCTCAGCTCGCCGAACAGGAACTCCCAGGGCGTCAGCGTGCGGATGCGGTCGTTGCCGAGCACGCCGACGTACAGCTCGCGTCCCTCGATGAACTCCTCGACCAGCGCATCGGACTGCGTGTGTTCGTGGATGAACTGGATGCGCTCGCGCAGGTGCGCCGCGTCCTCGACGATGGACGCCTGCGAGATGCCGAGCGAGGCATCCTCGGTCGCCGACTTCACGAACAACGGGTAGCGCAGCTTCGACGGGATGCGCGGCGCGCCGCCGCGCCGGAACACCGCGAACTGCGGCGTCGCGATGCGGTGGTAGCTGAGGATCTGCTTCGACAGCACCTTGTCGCGCGACAGCATCATGCCGCGCGGATTGCAGCCGGTGTACGGCTGGCGCAGCAGCTCGAGGTAGGCGACCACGTGCTGGTCGTAGGTGACGATGCCGCCGAACTCCTCGAGCAGGTTGAAGCAGACGTGCGGCTTCCAGTCCTGGATCGTGGCCCGCAATTCCGTGAGGCTGTCGCCGATGCCGACCGGCCGCACCTCGTGGCCCATCCGGCGCAGCCAGCTCGTCACGTCGAACTCGGTGCGGTATTCGGCGGCCTCCTGCTCGGAGACGCCGCGCAGCGTCTCCGGGGGCACCAGGGTCTCGTGCACCAGCACCAGGATGCGCAGCTTCTTCACAGCGACAGCCGCGGCCCGCGTTGCCGCATCGTCCGCCCGACCTGGTTCGCGATCAGCCGCTCGGCGCGCGGCAGGGCCTCCCTGCGGCTGCCGCGGATCCGCAGCCCGAGCGCGCGGCAGCGGCCGATCACCATCGTGATGACCTCCCTGACCAGATAGTCGCTCACGTCGAGGCGCGCCGCGATGCGGCGCGTGAGCGACGGCGCCTCCCGGCGCAGCAGGCTGATCGCCGAGCTGCCGCGATGGCGCGCGTCTCCCGCCACGAACAGGCGCCCGAGCGCGGCGTCGAGCGCCCGTGGATTCGGCCCGCGCTCGCCGCGCAGCAGCTCGGCGTAGTGCTGGCCCAGCGTCCGGCGCATCTCGGAGAGCGGCTCCACCCGGCGCCCCGAGCGCACCGCCGGCGGCCGTTCGCGGGCCTCCGCCATCAGGCGGTCGACGCACTCGAGCTTCGCGAACGCCGGCCAGTCCCGGTAGCGATTGCGCCAGTCGGATCCGGGCGTGAGCCACACGGCGAACGTCTCCGCGAAGTCCTCGGCCGGGTGCGCCTGCGCATACCAGCCGCCGAGGTACTGCACGAAGCGGCGGCTGCCGGGCCGCGGCCGGTACGTCAGCGGATAGGGCTGCGACGCCGGGCCGAAGGCCTCGCGCCACGCGCGCCTGCGGCGCAGCCGCCAGGCCGTGTCGATCGCGTGTCCCGCCTCGTGACGCAGGATCTGCATCAGCTCGCGCGTGTTGCCGCCCTCGACCTCGCCGATGAAGCGCCAGTGCAGCGCTTTCAGCCTGGGATGCATCAGGTAGAACGGCAGCGCGATGCCCGGCACGCCGTCCGGCGAGAACCATTCGAGCGAGATCCAGCAGTGCGGCCGCAACCGCAGCCCCTGGGACGCAAGCTCCAGGTACAGGCGCTGAACCAGGGTCTCGACCGGCGTGCCCTCGATCCGCAGACCGAGATCGCACAGCCGCACGTCGAGCAGCCGGTCATCGGGATAGTGCGCCCACTGCGGCTGCGGGTTCCGGTCGCGCCGGGCGCGGCGTTTCACGTCGCGGCTCCCGCTGCCCCTGCGGACGCCAGGAGGGCGTCCGCCAGGGCGACGATTTCCTCGCTGCGCGCGAGGCGCGCACGCCAGGCCGCAGGCAGCGCCGAGGCGCCGTAATAGGCGCCCGCAAGCTGCCCCGTGATCGCGGCGACCGTATCGGCATCGCCGCCGAGACCTGCCGCCGCCTGCAGGCACTGGCGCAGGTCGTGGCCGCGTTCGAACGACCACAGCGCGGTCCCGAGTGCGGCCGCGGGTTGCTGGCCGTGCGGCACGAGCCGCCGCGGCCGGCGGCCGCGCCAGCCGCCTTCCGCGACCTCGCGGATGCGCGGCTTGAGCGCCACGGCATCCCACAGTCCGGGCACCGGGCCGTACATCGGCGCGAGCAGCGCTTCCTTGCGTGCGCCCGCCAGCGCTCCGACCAGCAGGGCCGCGAGATAGCGCGCGGCATCCAGCACCAGCGGCGCCTGGTGCGTGACGCGTGCGCTGCCGGCGGCCGCGTCGATCGCCGCGCGCGCATCCGCGCGGTGCCAGACGGCCACGGGCCCGAGCCGTGCGAGCGGCTCGGCGGAAGCCGACGCCGGGTCGTGCGAGCCCGAATACGGGTTGCCGGACCACTGCGACGTGGCCAGCGCCCTGGCGGTCGCCACCGAGATGCCGACGCAGGCGCCGGTGCTCGACCAGCGCCCGCCGCGCTGCCACGCCTGGTAGCGCCGGACCTGGTCGGCCGCATCGACGCCGCCGCATTGCACCAGGCTCTCCGCGAGGCAGAGCGCCATCGCCGTCTTGTCCGACCAGGCGCCCGGCGGCAGGCCGCGCGCCGCGTTGCCTGCAAAATCCTCCAGCGGCGGCGACTTCGCGGCGCGCAGGCCGCGCGCGGACTGGCCGAGCGCGTCGCCCGCCGCGAGCCCGAGCAACAGGCCGCGCACCCGGTCGCGCAGGTCGCCGGTCGCCGGCGCCTCTGCAATGAACGCCGGCAGCGCCACGGGCACGCCGCGCCGCGGCGGCCCGCGCGGCCGCCAGTCGCGCACGTAGTCGCTCTGCGCCTCGGTCTCGGGCACGGTCGGCCAGCTCTGCGAGCGCCGGCTGCCTTGCCAGCGGTCGTTGAGCTTTGCGAGCGCCGCGTCGCCGGACGCGCCCTCCTCCACGAACCAGCAGCCTGCGACCATGCTGGTGCGGCCGATTCCGGCCCGGCAGTGCAGGTAGATGCGCCGGCCCTCGGCCAGCGCCGCCTCCAGTTCGTCCAGGATTTCCTGCATCTCGGTCCGCGACCGCGGCAGCCCGTGGTCGCGGATCGGCAGCCGCAGGTAGACGACCGGCTGGCTCGCGTAGGGACCCGGCAGGAACGCCTCGTAGGGTTCGCGTTCGCCGGGTTCCGTCAGGTCGATGAAGCAGTCGACGCCGGCGTCGAGCAGGCGGCGCAGGCGCGCGAGCGTCTCTTCCTCGTCCGCGCCCGCGGGATATTCACCCGCGAGGATGCGGCCGGGCTCGACCCAGTAGCTGTTCGGCAGCGGCGGCGGCCACTCAGCCGTCCGCATCGCGCGCGCGGCGCTCGAGCGCCGCGAAGTCGAAGGCCTTCGGATCGGCCAGGTGGGAGGGATGCACGTTGCACAGCGCCGTGAAGATCGAGTCGACCCGGCCCGGGCTCTCCCGCTCCCAGGCCGCGAGCATGCGCGCGATGGCCTCGCGCTGCAGGTTCGGCTGCGAACCGCACAGTGTGCAGGGGATGAGCGGGAAACCGCGGGCGCGCGCGTAGCGCGCGATCTCGCGTTCCGGTACGTAGCACAGCGGCCGGATCACGACGTTCGCGCCGTCATCGGAGGCGAGCTTGGGCGGCATCGCCTTGAGCCGCCCGCCATGGAACAGGTTCAGGAACAGCGTCTCGACGATGTCGTCCCGGTGATGCCCGAGCGCGATGCGCGTGAAGCCGTTCTCGCGCGCGAACCGGTACAAGGCGCCGCGCCGCAGGCGGCTGCAGAGCCCGCACTGCGTGCGCCCCTCCGGGATCACGCGCTTGACCACCGCGTAGGTGTCCTGCTCGACCTGGTGGAACGGCACGCCGTGCGCGGCGCAGTGCGCCGGCAGCACCTGCGCCGGGAATCCCGGCTGCTTCTGGTCGAGGTTGACGGCCGCGAGCTCGAAGCCGACCGGCGCCGCGCGCTGCAGCGACAGCAGCAGGTCGAGCATCGTGTAGGAATCCTTGCCGCCCGACAGGCAGACCATCACGCGGTCGCCCTCGCCGATCATGCCGAAGTCGGCGATCGCCTTGCCGACCAGGCCGCGCAGCCGCGCGGCAAGGCGCCGGAAGTTGCCCGAGGTTTCCTGAGCGGCCGGAATCATCCCGTGATTATAGGAATCGTCAGTATTCCGTGACGTACTTGCGCTCGAGGTAGCGCAGGAAGGGCGTCGCCGTCAGCGGGCGCCCGGTCGCGTGCTCGACCAGCTGCGGCACCGGCAGCTTCGCGCCCAGCGAGTGCACGCGCTCGCGCAGCCACCCGAGCAGCCCCGTGAACCGGCCGGCGGCGATCTCGGCCTCGATCCCCGGCTGCTCCTCGCGCATCGCCTCCCAGAGCTGGCCGGCGATCACCGCGCCCACGGCGTAGGACGGGAAGTGGCCGAAGGACCCGACCGCCCAGTGGATGTCCTGCAGGCAGCCCTCGAGGTCGGACGCCGGCACCAGGCCGAGGCGGTCCGACGAAAGCGCGTTCCAGGCGTCGCGCAGGTCCTTCACGGCGAGCCCGCCCGACAGCAGGCGCCGCTCCAGCTCGTAGCGCATCCAGATGTGCGTCTGGTAGGTGAGTTCGTCCGCGTCCATGCGGTTGGTTCCGCGCTCGACACGATTGAGGCGTCGGTAGATGTTCTCCTCCGCCCATTCCGGGCCGGCCGCGCCATAGTGCTTCTCGAGCAGCGGCCGCAGCCAGGTCACGAAGGCGCGGCTGCGGCCGACGATCATCTCCAGCAGCAGCGACTGGCTCTCCTCGAGCGCCATGCCGCGGTCCTGCCCGACCGGCTGGTCCAGCCACTCCGCGGGCAGGCCGAGGTCGTAGAGCGCCTGGCCGGTCTCGTGCAGCGCGCCCAGCAGACCCTGGAACGCGTCCTTCTGCGCGAAGCGCGTGGTCACGCGCAGGTCGCCCGGCACGCCCTCGGTGAACGGATGGTCGCTCTCGTCGAAACGGCCGCGGTCGAACGGGAAGCCGAGCGCCTTCATCACGTCGATGCACAGCCCGCGCTGGCGGCTGGCGGAAAAGCGGCCGTCGATCGGCAAGGCCGGCGCCGCGGCCTGCAGGCCGATGGCCTCGGTCACGAGTCCCGGCAGCCGCTGCGTGAGCGGCGTGAATATGGCGTCGATGTGCCTGGACAGCAGGCCCGGCGTGAACTCGTCGGCCAGCGCGTCCCAGGGCTCGAGCGTGAAGCGCTGCGCCAGCAGCTCGGCCTTGCTGCGCACCAGCTTGACGGTTTCGTCGAGATGCGGGGCCAGCACGCCGAAGTCGTTGGCCTCGCGCGCCTCGCGCCAGCGTGCCTCCGCGCGCGCGAAGGCTTTCGCCATGCGCGCGACCAGCGACGGCGGCGTCGCGATCGCATGGTCGTGCAGCCGCCGCATCTCGCGCAGGTTCGCCGACTGCCAGTCGGCGAGCGTGGCCGCCCCGGCGTCGGCGCGGTCCAGCAGGCGCGCGATGCGCGGCGCCACCAGCAGGTTGTGGACCTCGATCTGCAGCGCGGCGAGCTGGTCGCCGCGCAGGTCGGCGCTGCCCCGGGGCATGGTCACGGCCGCGTCCCAGCGCAGCAGCGCGAGCACCCCCCGGAAGGCGTGCAGCCGCCGGAACTCCTGCTCGAGCTGCTGGTAGGGGGAGCCAGTCGCCACGCATCTCTCCTGCGACCCCGGCGGGGCGGCAATCCGGACCCCGCGGACACCGGCGCGCGCCGCGGTCCGCAGGGTGGGTTCGATCGGGGTTGGAACGGCGGAGGATTCTATCAGCCCGGGGGGTCTCCCACCCCGGGTTTTGCCATCTAAAGCTTATTTTTCAACGGCTTGCGAGTGACCCTCCTGGCTTGACACCGGCGCGGGCTCCAGCCGGCGCAGTCGTTCGATCAGGCCCGCCAGGTAATGCGGCGAACGGTGGCTGCGGGCGACGAGGGCGTAGACCGCGGGCACCACGAACAGGGTCAGGAACACCGAGATGGTGGTGCCGAAGAACACCACGACGCCGATCGGCTCGCGCTGCTCGGCGCCGGCGCCGGTGGCGAGCAGCAGCGGCAGCGAGCCGAAGGCGGTGCAGAGGCTGGTCATCAGCACGGGCCGCAACCGCACGGCCGCCGCCTGCACCACCGCCTCCACCCGCTCCACGCCGCGGTCGCGCAGCTGGTTCGCGAACTCGACGATCAGCACGCCGTTCTTGGCCGCGATGCCGATCAGCATGATCATCGCGATCTGGCTGAAGACGTTCAGCGACATCCGCGCCCCGAACAGGTTGTAGATCCAGAGCCCGACGAACGCGCCGATCACCGCGAGCGGCACCGTCGTCATGATCACTGCCGGGTGCTTGAAGCTCTCGAACTGCGCCGCGAGCACCAGGAAGACGATCGCGATGGCGAACACGAACGTGGTCCACAGCTGGCCCTGCGTGCGCAGGTACTCGCGCGACTCGCCGTCGAACGACAGCCGGGCGGCCGGCGGCAGCCGCTCGCGCACCTGGTCCTGGAAGAAGGCGACCGCCTGGCCCATGGTATAGCCCGGTGCGAGCCCGGCGCTGATGGTGACGGCGCGCAGCCGGTCGAAGCGGTTGAGCTGGATCGGACCGGCAGTCTCCTCGATCGTGATCAGGTTGGCGAGCGGCACCAGCTCGTTGCCGCGCGTCGAGCGCACGTAGAGGTTCTGCAGGTCCGAGGGCGTGGCGCGGTCGCTGGCCTGGCCCTGGAGGATCACGCGGTATTCGCGGCCGCGGTCGATGTAGGTGGTCACGACGCGCGAGCCCAGCACGGTCTCGAGGGTGCGGCCGATGGTCTCCAGCGAGACGCCGAGCTCGGCTGCGCGGTCGCGGTCGACCGACACCCGCAGCTGCGGCTTGCGCTCCCGGTAGTTCGTGTCCACGCCCGTGAGCCCCGGGTTGGCCCGCGCCGCCTCGAGCAGCACGTCGCTCCACCCGGCGAGCGTGTCGTAGTCCGGGCCGCCGATCACGACCTGCACCGGCCGGCCGCCACGCGAACCGAGTCCCTGTGGCGTGAACACGTCCCCGCGCACGCCCGGCAGCTGCGCGAGCTGCGCCGACAGCGACGCGGCGACCTCGAAGGCGCTGCGTTCACGGTCGTGCCAGTCCTCGAGGATGATGAAGCCGTTCGCCTCGTTGACTTCGGTGGCGCCGCCGAAGCCCGAGCCGATGCGCAGCGAGAAGCGGCGGATGTCGCCGTAGCGTTCCCGCTCGCGCAGCAGGATCTCCTCGGCGGCCGCCATCTGCCGCTCGGTGTATTCGAGGCTCGAGCCCTCCGGCGCCACCAGGCTGATGCGCATGGCGCCGCGGTCCTCGGCGGGCGCGAATTCCCGCGGCAGCGCGACGATCGCGAGCGCGGCCACGACCACCAGCCCCAGCGTCCCGGCCACCACCAGCCAGGGCCGGCGGATCAGGCTGCGCAGCCGGCGCTCGTACTGCCGGGCGAGCGCGCGGAAGAAGCCGTCGACGCGCAGCGCGAAGGCGTTGCGCCGCTCCTGCTCGCGGAACATGCGCGAGGCCATCGCCGGCGTCAGCGTCAGCGCGATCAGGCAGGAGAAGGCCACCGCCGCGGCGAGCGTGAAGCCGAACTCGCGGAACAGCCGGCCGATCGCCCCGGGCAGGAACGAGATCGGCACGAACACCGAGATCAGCACCAGCGTGGTCGCGATCACGGCAAAGCCGATCTCGCGGCTGCCGTCGAGCGCCGCCAGCAGCGGCTTCTGCCCCGCCTCGATGCGGCGGAAGATGTTCTCGAGCACCACGATCGCGTCGTCCACGACCAGGCCGATGGCGAGCACCATGCCGAGCAGCGTCAGCACGTTCACCGAGTAGCCCATCGCGTCCATGAACAGGAAGGTCGCGATGATCGAGACCGGGATGGTGACCGCCGGCACCAGCGTGGCGCGCAGGTTGCCGAGGAACAGGTAGATGACGAGCAGCACCATGGTGAGCGAGATGGCGAGCGCGATCTCGACTTCGCGCAGCGAGGCCTCGATGAACACGGCGCGGTCGAAGTTCACCGACAGCACCGTGCCTTCCGGCAGGCCCGGCTGGATGCGCGCCGCGGTCTCGCGCACCTGCCGGGCGACCTCGAGCGTGTTGGCCTTGGACACCTGCTCGATGCCGAGACCGATGCCCGGCAGGCCCATGGTGCGCGCCACCGTGCGGTCGTTCTCGGCGGCGAGCTCGACGCGCGCGACTTCGCCGAGACGCACGACGTACCCGTCCGGCCCGCGCCCGAGCGCGAGCCTGCGGAAGTCCTCGACGCGCGCGAGCCCCGTGTCGGTGCGCAACGCGAACTCGCGCTCGGCGGACTCCAGCCGGCCGGCGGGCAGCTCGACGTTCTCGCGCCTGAGCGCGTTCTCGATGTCCGCGACCGTCAGCGCGCGCGCGGCCAGCGCCTGCCGGTCGATCCAGATCCGCACCGCCTGGCGCCGCTCGCCGCCGATGTTGACGCGCGACACCCCCGGTACCGCCGACAGCTGGTCGATCAGCACGCGCTCGGCAAAGTCGGTCAGCTCGAGCACCGACATGCGGTCGCTCGAGAGGTTCAGGAACATGATCGCCTCGGGGCCGGACTCGGACTTCTGGATCTCGGGCGGGCTCGCCTCCTCCGGCAGGTCGTCGAGCACGCGGCCGACGCGGTCGCGCACGTCGTTCGCCGCCGCGTCGACGTCGCGGTCGGCCGAGAACTCGATGTTGATCGCCGAACGCCCGTCCCGCGAACTCGAACGCAGTGCCTCTATGCCCTCGAGCCCGGCGATGCGGTCCTCGATGACCTGCGTGATCTTGTTTTCGACGATGGCCGCGCCGGCGCCGCGGTAGTCGGTCGACACCGACACGAACACCGGGTCCACCTCGGGGAACTCGCGCACCGCGATGCGCGTCAGCGACACCAGCCCCAGGATCACCAGCATCAGGCTGATGACCGTCGCGAACACGGGCCGCCGGATCGAGATGTCGGAGATGGTCATGGCGCGGCGCCTGCCGCGGCCGCAGGCGCCGCCAGCTCGTGTGCCGCGCTGCCGTCGCGCACCTTCTGCGTGCCTTCGATCACGACGCGCTCGCCGGCCGTGACGCCGGCCGTGAGCTCGACCTCACCCGGCGTGCGCCGGCCGATCACGACCTCGCGCCGCGAGATGCGCCCGTCCGCCAGCGCGAACACGTAGGTCTTGCCGCGCTCGGGCACCAGCGCCTGTTCCGGCACGACCAGCCCCGGCAGCGGGTCGCGCGACACGCGCACCGTCAGGAACATCCCCGGCCGCAGCCGGCCGTCGGGATTCGGCAGCCGCGCGCGCACCTTGATGGTGCGCGTCACCGGATCCACCCGCGAATCCACCGACTCGACCTCGCCCGCGAAGCTGTCTTCCGCGTAGGCGGCGCTGCGCGCCGCGACCGCGAGACCCGGCTTCAGCATGGCGAGGAACACCTCCGGCACGTCGAAGTCCACCTTCATCGTGCCGGTGTCGTCCAGGGTCGTGATGACCGTGCCCGGGCTGACCAGCGCGCCCACGCTGACGCGGCGCAGCCCCACGCGCCCGTCGAACGGCGCGCGGATCAGCGTGTCCGCCAGGCGCGCCTGCGCCGCGGCCACGCGCGCCTCGTTGGCGAGCAGCGTCGCCTCGATGGTCTCGAGCTGCGCCTGCGACAGCGCCTGCTGCGTGAACAGATCCTTGCTGCGCGCATAGGCGCTCCGGCTCTCCGCCAGCGCCGCCTCTGCGGCGGCCAGGTCCGCGCGCGCCTGCGCGCCGTCGAACTCGATCAGCAGCTGCCCGCGGCGCACCAGCTGGCCTTCCTCGAACCGCACCGAGATCACCGTGTTCGCCGCCTTCGACGTGATTTCCACCGCCTCGTTGGCGCGCGCGGTGCCGAGGGCTTCCACCTCGACGGCGACCGGCTTCTCGACCACCGCCGCGGTCACCACCGCGACGGATTCCGGGCCGGCGCCCGGGCCGGGGCCCGCGGCGGGCGCGCCGCTGCCGCAGCCCGCCAGCAGCCAGGCCGTCGCCGCGAACGCGGATGCCAGCAGGGAGGCCGCTGCGGACCGTCGGGGCATGTCCGTCATTCTGTCTTCCGTGGTTATCCGAACGATGCTACCCGATCGCCGGGGCCGGGGTGGCGGATCGCTCCACCAGCCATTGGGCGATCCTGGCGGGCAACAGTTCCTGTGCCCGCCGGCTCACATAGATGCCGATATGGCCGCCGTCGAACTCGAATTCGGAATAATCGGCGCTGCCGGTCATGCCCGCGAGCGGCCGCGAGGCCGATGGCGGCACCAGGTGGTCGCGCGTGGCAAAGACGTTCAGCACCGGGCAGCGGATGCGCCTCAGGTCCACGTCGTGGCCGCCGATCGCGAGGCCCCCGCGCACCAGGCGGTTTTCCTGGAAGAACCAGCGCACGAACTCCGCAAAGGCGCGGCCGGCCTGGTCCGGGCTGTCGTGGATCCAGCGTTCCATGCGCAGGAAGTTGGCGAGCGCCTCGCGGTCATCGGCGATGTCGGCGAGCCCGGCGTACTTCTGCGCCGTGAGCCGGAACGGCATCAGGGCCAGGAAGGTGGCGTTCAGCAGGCTGCCCGGCACGTTGCCGAACGCCTCGGCCATGCGCCCGACGTCCAGCCGCCGGACCCACTTCGACAGCAGGTTGTCCGGCGTCTGGAAGTCCACCGGCGTCACCATGGTGATGAGGTTTCGCACGCGCTCCGGGTGCAGCGCCGCATGGCAGAGCGACAGCGTGCCGCCCTGGCAGACGCCCAGCAGGTTGACGGCGCCGGCGCCGCTCATCCGCCGCGCCTGGTCGATGCAGGCGCCGAGCTGCCGGTCGGCGTAATCTTCGAGCGCGAGCCGGCAATCGCCGGCATCCGGGTAGCCCCAGTCCACCAGCCAGACGTCGAGTCCGCGCGCCAGCAAGCCGCGGATCAGCGAGCGATCGGGCTGCAGGTCCATCATGGTCGGGCGGTTCACCAGCGCGTAACAGATGACGAGCGGCGCGACCTGCGCGGCCGGCGCCCGTGCGCGGTAGCGCCATAGCACCGTCTTGCCGAGCCGCAGCGCCTCGTCGCGCGGCGCGCCTTGCTCCTCACGCAGGTCGAGGCTTGCGACCAGCGCCGCGGCGCGGGCCATGCGCTGCCCGAACTCGGCCATCTCGAGCGCGGCATGGGCCGGATCCATGGCGAGCCGCGTCACGGACGAGGCTCCGCCGCCGGCTGCACGCCTTGCTGCGGCCGCCGCCGTTCGAGCTGCAGCTCGACGAGCGACGCCAGCCATTCCGCCTGGGCCGCCGCGTAGTCGTCCTGGTGCACGGCCGCCGACCACGCAGCCTCGCCGCATTCGATCCACAGTTCGTGCAAGGCGGCCAGCGTCGTGATGGGCGCCGCTGCGGCGTCGGTCCTCGACAGTTCCGCGACCAGGCGCCGGGCCGCGTCCGCGCCGATCGCGCTCGCCCTCGCGGCGAGCGCCTGCGCCGCGCGCTGGCAGTGCGAAACCGCCGCGGCCTGCGCCGGCAGCGTGCCGGGGGCAGTCAGCTCGGGCGGCATCGCCGCGAGAATCATGCGGGAGTAGTGCTCGGCCAGCGCCGCCTGCAGCGGTGCTGATGCCTGCCAGGGTGCCGTCGACGACTGCAGCCCGGCGGCGCTGATTTTGACGAGCGTTTGCTGCGCCTCGGTCCAGGCGCCCATCCACGCCTTGAAGGGGTCGCCGGTCATCCGTAACGAATCGTCGCTGCGTTGCACAACGAAAGGTACAGGAGTGAACCCAAGTTATACATGACTGTGGAACGTAAGTTATTGATTATCTTATATTATATTGAAAGAATCCTCAGTGCGCTCTGCCTGACTCATTCCATGTTGCACTGCAATATGACTTCGAGTAAGCTACGTGCATCGCCAGGTAGACCATGTCTTCTTCAAGGATGCCAGAAATGACCAGCCAGACCTTCGATTTCAACGCTTTCCTCGACGCCAGCAAGAAGGCGTTCGCGCCGGCCATGAAGTTCAACGAGCTGTCGCTCGCGGGCTTCGAGCGCATTGCGCGCCAGCAGCTCGCGTTCGCGGGCGAAGTGCTCGAGTACTCGCTGCAGCAGATGCAGCTCGCGACCACCGCGAAGGACTTCAACGAGCTCACCGCGCGCCAGATCGAGCTGTCGACGCAGTTCGCCGAGAAGGCCACGCAGCGCTCGCAGGACCTGATCAAGTTCTCGTCCGAGCAGCAGGCCCAGCTGACGAAGTGGTTCGACCAGACCGTTTCCGAGTCCACCAAGGCCGCCCGCAAGGCCGCCTGACCGGACTCCGACCCTCCCCCCTCGGGACGGCGCACCTTCGGGTCGCCGTCCTTTTTTTCGCCCTGACGATGTGAAAATGCGTCTTACCGCAGTGCGTTAACGCACTGCGGCATGATCCGCTACACTCGGGCCATGACCAAGGAACGGCTGATCAAGAAGTATGCCAACCGGCGGCTCTACGACGCCTCGATCAGCAAGCACGTCACGCTCGAGGACATCCGCGACCTGATCGTGCGCGGCGAGAGGATCAAGGTAATCGAGGACAAGACCGGCGAGGACATCACCCGGCTGATCCTGCTGCAGGTCATCGCCGAGCAGGAGCAGTTCGGCAAGCCGATCCTGACGACGCAGTTGCTCGAATCCATCATCCGCTATTACGGCGGGCCGATGCAGGACTTCATGGCGCGCTACCTGGAGCAGAGCGTCGCCGCGTTCATGCGCCAGCAGGAAACGGTGCAGCAGCAGATCTCGCAGATGCTGCACAACGCGCCGCCGCCGATGAATGCGATGGCCGAACTGACGCGCCAGAACATGGACATGTGGAACCGCATGCAGGAAAGCATGCTTTCGATGCTGGTGCCGGCGCGCAAGCCCGCGGCGAATTCAGAGTCCGACGAGTCCACCGGCCCCGACGACAAGCCCGCTGCCTGAATCTAAAGGGGGCGCGTCCCTTTAGATCCGCTTGGCCGGATGCTTTTACGCATCCATAAGCTGCGCAACCGATTGTTGGAGCGATAAAGGGACGCGTCCCCTTTTAAATCAGGCGCTGGCGCGGACGGCGGTCGCGTGTTCCCAGGCCAGCATGGCGCGCTTGCGCTCGACGCCCCAGCGATAACCGCCGAGCTGCCCGTCCTGGCGCAGCACGCGATGGCAGGGAATCAGCCATGCGACCGGGTTCGCGCCCACCGCCTGGCCCACCGCCCGGCTCGCACGCGGATTGCCGATCGCCGCCGCAATCTCGGAGTAGCTCGTCGGCCCGCGCGCGCCGAGGTCGAGCAGCGCCTCCCAGACCTTCACCTGGAAATTGGTGCCGGCCGGTGCGAGTGTGATGCTGCCGCGCCGCTCCACGAATACCTGCCGCGCCAGCGCGGCCGTGGCAGCGTCGTCGCGCGCGAGCGTGGCCTTCGGCCAGCGGGCCGCGAGTCGCGCAACCGCGGCGCCGTCGCTGCCGTCGACGAATGCCAGGTGTACCAGCCCGCGCGGCGAGAACGCCGCGTGCACCCGTCCGAACGGCGACTGCGCGAAACCGTGGCGCAACGCGAGGCCGGCGCCGCTCTCCTTGTACTCGCCGGGCGTCACCGCATCGAAGTTGACGAACAGGTCGTGGAGGCGACCGCCGCCCGAGAGGCCGGCTGCCCAGGCGGCCGCGAGCACGGAACCGCGGTCGTCGAGCTCGCGCTTCGCGACCGAGAGCGCGACCGACCGCAGGTAACGCGTCGGCGACAGCCCCGCCCAGCGGCGAAACTCGCGCGAGAAATGGAACGGGGAGAGTCCCGCAACGCGCGCCAGCTCGTCGAGGTCCGGCTGGTTCGCGTGATGACGATCGATGTACTCGATGACCTTCCCGATCCGGCGGAAATTGTCGGATTCGCCCGGCATGGATTCGATCATGACACTTGCACCCTGGCTTGGCTCGTTGCGGCCAAGACTGGAGCCAGTCCGGCCAGGCGGCAACCCGGTTCTTGCTGTCAATCGGAACTGCGTTTCCTCGAGCCCAGCTCGCCGAGCGGCAGCGTGCCGGTCTCCTCGAACGGGATCGAGCGCAGCGGGCCGAGGCGCGTGGACAGCCTGCCGGACAGCCGGTAGCCGATCTGGTCGCGCTCGTCGCGTCCCGCGCTCGCCACGCGCAGCAGCGCGGTGACGGCATGCGCGGTCACGAGCATGTCGAACTCGGCCTCGCCGCGCGCCGGCACGGTGAATTCACGTGCCGAGCTGCCCTGCGCAAATGGCTCATCCGCGAGCTCGACCTTGACCTCGAGCCCCCGCACGGGGATATCGAGCGCATTGGGGTTTTCTACGCGCAGCCGCACTTCCAGGCGCTGCTCGAACAGGTCCGCCTTGACGGCCCGGATGCCGACCACGGACACGCGCGGCGACTCGAGCCTGGGGCTCAAGCCGGCGCAGCCCGCCAGCAGCAAGAGGAAGGAAATCGCTGCAATGCCCCGCGCCGTCATGGCGAATCTGACAGGCCGGCGGAGCGATCGTTAGCGTCGTTCATGAATCCCTCCGGCGCAGTCGGTTGACTATTACTAACTTCATAGTATTATTCAGTTCGCAATGCTGATAAATAGGTAACGGCGCGTGCAAGAAGATATCAGCTTACCGGCTGAAGACGATGCCCCAGCCGACCAGGAGCGACTGTCGCAGAAGTTCCAGCGCGAACTCAATGCCGGCCTGGTTGGCCTGGTGCTTCTTGCGGTGCTCGAACAGGCGGACGAGGACCTCTACGGCTACCAGATTGCCAAGCGCCTGCAGGGCGAGGCCGCGGGCAACACCCCGGTCAAGCAGGGTGCGCTGTACCCGGTGCTGCGCCAGCTCTCGGCCAATGGCCTGCTGGCGAGCCGCATCGTGCCGTCATACGCTGGCCCGCCGCGGCGCTACTACCGGATCACCGATGCCGGGCGCGCCGTGCTCGCCGAATGGCGCGGCATCTGGCGCAGCACGCGCGATTTCGTCGATGGATTCACGCAGACCGAGGGAGCAAGCCCATGAACGAACGCACCGCCGCACGCTCGATCGAGCAGTACCTCGAGGCGTTGCGCGCGGCACTCGCCGGCGAGGACCCGGCGCTGATCCAGGACGCGCTCTACGACGCGGAGGAGTATCTCCGGGCCGAGGTTGCCGCGAACCCCGGCCGCAACGAGGCCGACACGCTCGAGCTGATCGCCAGCACCTATGGAGCGCCCGATGAAGTCGCCGCGGCCTACCGCACGACCGAACAGCAGCTGCGCACGGCGCTCGCGCCGCCCCCACGGCAGTTGCCGCGCACCCCGCTCGGCCGCTTCTTCGGCGTCTACGGCGACTCGCGCGCCTGGACCGCGCTGTTCTTCATGCTGCTGTCGCTGGTGACCGGCATCTTCTATTTCACGGTGACCGTCACCGGCCTGTCGACGTCGGCCGGACTCATCATGCTGATCATCGGCATCCCGTTCTTCCTGCTGTTCGTCGGCTTTACGCGGGTGCTCGCGCTCGCCGAGGGCCGCCTGGTCGAGGGCCTGCTGGGCCAGCGCATGCCGCGCCGCCCCGTGTATCCGAGCAAGGGCATGCCGATCCTCCAGCGCATCAAGGAAATGCTGGTGGACCGTCGCACCTGGACGACGATGTTCTACTTCCTGATCATGCTCCCGCTTGGCATTCTCTATTTC
This sequence comes from Steroidobacteraceae bacterium, assembly GCA_035720205.1. GTDB lineage: Bacteria > Pseudomonadota > Gammaproteobacteria > Steroidobacterales > Steroidobacteraceae > SCUD01. The sequence goes on from DASTOQ010000077.1 coordinate 20,482, forward strand.
ATGATCGCGATCATCGGCATCACCGTGAGCCTCGGGCTCGTGTTCGGCTCCATAGCCGGGCTCCTGGTCGAGGCGGGGATCGGTTCCGGCGGAATCGGCCTGGACCACGGGATCTATTTCGTGCCGTCACCGGCGATCGCCCCGCTCGTCATCGTGCTCGGCGTGCTGCTGCTCACGGCCGTGATGCACCTGGTGCGCGGCATCGGCCGCGCGCACGGCACGCTCGCGAAGCACCTGCTGGTGGCGCGCACGGGCGCGGCCTGAACCGGCGGGACGCATGACGCCGGCGGTGGTCCTGGCGCTCGCGCTGACGCAGCCCGCGACCATCCCGCCTTCGCCGCCCGGCGAGCGCTGCCTGCCCGGCGACGCCGGTTTCCTCTCGATGCGGCTGCGCGGCAGCATCGAGGCCGAGATCGACTGGCGCGGGTCCGAACTGGATTGCACCGGCATGTCGCGCCCCGACGGGCGCGGCCTGCGGCTGCGCTTCGCGGGCCGGCGCGACGGTGCCGAGCTGGCGGTGGTCTTCGCGGCACCGGAACTGCCAATGGGCGCCTCCGCGCGCGGCGTGCCGGTCAACGTCACGCTCCTCGACGAAGGCGGCCGGCGCATTTATGGCACGCAGGGCGATCAGCGGTGCATGTTCGACGTGGTCGAGCAGCAGGCCATCGAGGGCGAAGGCATCGCGCCACGCAGCTTTCGCGTCAGTGCCCGCGGTTTCTGCACCGCCCCCGCGCGCGCGGTCGACGGTGACGGCGCCGTGCTGCTGACGCGCTTCGATTTCGCCGGCATCGTCACCTGGCGCGAGGACGACAGTGCGGCGCCGGGAGCGGCCCGTTGAGGGTGGTGCTCGCGGCCGCGGCGCTGGCCCTGTCCGCGGCCTGCACGGCCGACGAACCTGATATTCAGGTGCCGCCGCAGCTCGCCGGCCTGCCGATGTCGGAGGTCAGCATCGAGACCGAGTCCGGCACGCACCGCTTCCGGGTCTGGGTCGCAGCGGATCCCGCCAGCCGCGAGCGCGGCCTGATGTTCGTGCGCGAATTGCCCGCGGACCACGGCATGCTGTTTCTGCTGGATCGGGTGCAATACACGACGTTCTGGATGAAGGACACCTACCTGGCGCTGGATCTGATATTCATCGGCGCGGATGGGCGGGTCGTGAACGTTGCCCATGACGCGCAGCCGTTCTCCGAGGATTCGATCCCCTCGGCCGCGCCGGTCGCGGCGGTCCTGGAACTCGTCGCCGGGACTGCGCGGCGCATGCGGCTGGCGTCCGGCGACCGTGTGCACTGGACCGCACCGTCGATGGACCACCAGCGCTGACCGCCCGCGACCCCGAACAGCCCGGTGTTGCGAGTCCGCAACGGCGGGTCCGGGCAGATGTGGCGCAGCGCCCGGTCGTTGGCTCAAGAATCCGGCCTTTCACAAAGGCCGGTTCAGCAGTATCATCGCGCGGACGCACCAGCCTGAGCGAGTCGTGCACCGCATCCAGATCAATGAAAAGGGCTGGCCAGCGAGGGCCGGGGGCAAAGGCCGCCGGACTCCGCATGTCGACAAATGACAACAGGTCGATTTCAGGAGGAACTCTGATGGCTAACGGTAACGTCGCGCGCGCGGTACGTGCAGCGCTGGTGACTGCCGGTGCGGCTGGCGCCGGACTCTGTGGGACGGGCGCCTTGGCGCAGGACACTGCGGATCAGGGCAGCATCGGTGCGGTGGTCGTGACAGGCTCGCGCATCGCGCGGCCTGACCTGGACAGCGCCAGCCCGGTATCGATCATCTCGTCCGAGCAGATCGCCGAAACGGGCATCCAGGACATGGGCCAGCTGATTCAGCGCATGCCGTCGATGTCCGGATCGCCGATCGGCACGACGACCAACAACGGCGGCGACGGCTCGGTGCAGGTGGACCTGCGCGGCATGGGCGTAGACCGCACGCTGACGCTGGTCAACGGCAAGCGCACCGTGGACGGCGGCGACTATCAGACCATCCCGGCGGTCATGATCGAGCGGGTCGAGGTCCTCAAGGACGGCGGCGCATCGGTTTACGGTGCGGACGCGGTCGCGGGCGTCGTCAACATCATCACGCGCAAGGACTTCGAGGGGCTCGAACTCGGCCTCCAGACCGCGGATTTCTTCGACATGGACAGCGGCCGGCAGCAGACGTTCTCGCTGATCGGCGGCAAGACGTTCGACAGCGGACATTTCGTGTTCGGCGCGGAATACGTCGACCAGGAAGAAGCGTACCAGTCCGACGCGCCCTGGGATTTCTTCCAGAATTCCTACTACATCTATCCGGAAGGCTGCGAGCGCCAGGTCGCCGCGCCTTATGACGGCACCCCGACGGGCGGTTGCTACCCGATCGGTTCTTCGCGCATACCGGAAGGATTCTTCGTCTTCCCGACGCACGGCATCTTGATGGGCGGCGCCGGCGGGCTGCAGCCGTGGGACGGCCGCACCTACAATTACGCGCCGGTCAACTACATTCAGACGCCGTACGAGCGCACCAATGTCTTCGCGGACGGGAAATATGCGCTCACGGACAGCGTCAACTTCACGGCCTCGATGCGCGGCAACTTCCGCAAGTCCGCCCAGGAGCTGGCGCCCACGCCGTACACGACCGAACCGGGAGCGGATCCGGCCCACGAGTTCACGCTGGGCGGCACGACCTGGAACGGCATTCACCCGGACAACTTCTACCTCTCCCAGGCGCTGGCCGCCGCCGGGCTCGCTCCCGAGCCGGCCCTGCAGCTGCGTCGCCGCATGGTGGAGACGTCGCGGCGGTTCTCGCAGGACATCACGCAGTTCCAGGTGCACGCCGGCGTCGACGGCTCGTTCGAGAACGGCATGAGTTTCGACGTCTATTACAACTGGGGCTACCGCAGCCGCAAGGACCGCGACACCGGCCAGCTGTTCGGCCCGCGGCTGCACGCGGCGCTCGGCCCCTCGGCCGACCTGGACGGCGACGGCAGTCCCGAGTGCTACGGCGACATCGGCAATCCGGCTACGCTGATCCCCGGCTGCGTCCCGCTCAACGTGATCGGCGGCCCCGGCACGATCACCCAGGAGATGCTGGACTACGTCGGCATCGACTTCCTGAATGACAGTTTCGAGACGCGGCAGCACGAGGCCGTCGCCTCGCTGGCTGGTACGGCATTCAGCCTGCCGGGCGGCAAGCTCGGCTGGGCGGCCGGATTGGCCTATACGCGCAACGCCTTCACCTATACGCCGGACTCGGCCAAGTCGCTGGGCGTGGCCACCGGCAACATTGGCGCCGGCACCAATGGCAGGCTGGAAGCCCAATCGGTCTTCGGCGAGGTGTTCGCGCCGGTCTTCGACAACGGCACGCAGTCCTTCGACCTTAAGGCCGGCGTCCGCTATGACGATTACACCGATATCACCAGCGAAGTGACGTATGCGGTCGGCCTCGAGTTCCACGTGTCGGGCGACCTGAAGCTGCGCGGCACTTACGGAACGGTGTTCCGCGCGCCGACGATCAGCGACCTCTTCGCAGGCCAGTTCGACAGCTTCCCGACCTACGTCGATCCCTGCGCGCAGTTGCCGCTGCCCCCGGGCTGCCCCCAGCAGTCCGTGCAGTTCGACTCCCAGGTGCTGGCGAAGCTGGGCGGCAATCCGTTCCTGGAGCCGGAGACCGGCGAGACGTTCACGGCGGGCCTGGTGTGGACGCCGGCGATCGGTCCGGGGCAGCTCACGGCGACGCTCGATTACTGGGACATCCAGATCGAGGACGGCATCAGCTCGCTCGGCGTTCAGTTCATCCTGAACGACTGCTACATCAACCAGAATGCCTCGTCCTGTGCCCTGGTGACCCGCAACAACGATGCCAACTTCACAATCAACCAGATCATCGACGGCTCGTTGAACGTCGCGGAACAGGGGGCTAATGGCGTCGACCTCGAGTTGCGCTACAACTGGGACACGAACCTGGGATCGTTCGAGGCGGGCATGCTCTGGGTGCACCTGCTCGATCGCACCAAGGTGCCGTTCCCCGGCGCGGACGAGGACGACCTCTCTGGCCGCTACACCGACGTGACCGCCCAGGACGGCGGCGGTTACGCAGATGACAAGATCAACTACACGTTCCGTTGGCGGCGCGGCGACCTGACCCTCGCCTACCTGGGCGAGTACATCAGCGCCCTGGACGCCGATACGTTCTGCAACTGCGGCGCGGGAAACCAGCCGGACGGCAGCTACATCCAGAGCATCGGCTCGCAGCTGTACCACGATCTCGTGGCCAACTACGAGTTGCCGACCGGCACGACGATCGCGGCGGGCCTCACCAACATCACGGACGAGCCGCCGCCGTACATCGAAATCGGCTTCAACGCGACGACCGAGCCGTCCAACTACCGGATGTTCGGCCGGGGCTACTACCTCCGCCTGACGCACCGGTTCCGCTGACGTCCGGAATAAGATTCACGCCAAATTCGAAGGGCCGCGCAAGCGGCCCTTTTTTTCTGCCGCGGGGATATGCTTACGGCGATGCCGCACATGCAAATGGATGGCGCGCCGGAACGACTGAGCGCCCTCGCCCGGCGCGCGATCCGGGCGCGTGACTGGGCGCAGGCCGCGGCCTGCGCCGCCGAGCTGCTGCGGCGCAACGACGCGGACGCCGAGGGCCATTTCCTCGCCGGCCTGGTCGAGAAGGCGGCCACGCGGCCGATCAAGGCCGCCGAGCGCTTCGCCAGGGCGCTCGAGCTCCAGCCCGGACGCTATGACGCGGCCGTCGAGCTGGCGAATCAGCACGCGATCGGACGGCGCAACGCGGCCGCCGCCGAGCTGCTCGCCGCCTGCGAGCCCGCGCTGTCCAACAGCCCGCGCTATCTCGACATGGCAGGCACCGTCTACGTCGACATCGGCATGCCGGAACGGGCTTGGCCGCTGTACGCACGTGCCTGCGAACTGCAGCCCGAAATCGCGCTGTTCCAGGGCAACCTCGCCGCCTGCTGCGTGTATCTGGGCAGGATCGAACAGGCGAAGGCGATCTATCGGTCACTGCTGGAGAAGGCGCCCAATCATCAGCGTAACCACTACCAGCTGTCCCGCCTGGAGCGCGCGCGGGACACCCGGCATATCGAGCAGATGAAGGCCGTGCTGGAAGCGACCAGGCTGACTCCGGACAAGAACGTCTTCCTGTACTACGCGATCGGCAAGGAGCTGGAGGACCTCGAGCAATGGGCGGAAGCCTTCCGCTATTACAAGCTCGGCGGCGACGCCGTCGCCAGTGTCGCCCGCTACGATGTGGCTGAGGACATCCGGCTGGTCGACCGGATCATCGAAGTCTGCGATGCCGGATGGCTGGAATCCGGGCCGGCCGGGACTGGCGCTGCCGGCAGGACGCCAATCTTCATCGTCGGCCTGCCGCGCACCGGCACGACGCTGACTGAACGGATCATCGCCAGCCACTCGCAGGTCGAGAGCCTCGGCGAGACCCAGTTTCTCCAGATGGTTCTGCGCCAGATGAGCGGCGTCGAAAGCGTCGAAGGCATGAACCGCACGATTCTCGAGTCCGCCGCCGCGGCGGACGCCGGACGGATTGCCGGCAGCTATCTGGAGGCGGTCGCATACCGCCTCGGCGGCAAGCCTATGTTCATCGAGAAGCTGCCGCTGAATTTCCTCTACCTCGGATTCATCGCCAAGGCCTGGCCGGACGCCCGGATCGTATACATGCGCCGGCACCCGATGGATGCCTGCTTTTCGATGTACAAGCAGGTGTTCACCTGGGCCTACAAGTTCACCTACCGGCTGGAGACGCTCGGCCGCTACTTGATCGCGCACCAGCGGCTGGCCCGGCACTGGCGCGCCCTGCTCGGGGAACGCCTGATCGAAGTCGAGTACGAATCGCTGGTCGCCAACCCGGAAGCGCAGACGCGCCGGCTTCTCGATCGCCTGGGTCTCGCATTCGAGCCGGCCTGTCTCGAATTCGACCGCAACCAGTCCGCCAGCACCACCGCGAGCTCGGTGCAGGTGCGCGAGAAGATCAACGACCGGTCCATCGGGCGGTGGCGGCGATTCGGGCGGGAACTGCGGCCGCTGCAGGACATGCTGGAAGATGCCGGCATCCCCGTCGGCTGAGCAATTGAGCGCCGTGGCCCGCCGCGCCGCGCAGGCGCGGAACTGGGCGACTGTCCACAGCTGCGCCAGTGAGATCCTGCGGCGCAACCGCGACGATCCCGAGGGGCACTTCCTGGCCGGACTGGTCCAGAGGGCCGCGCAGCGGCCGCTGGAGGCCGCCAACTGCTTCGCGAGGGCGCTGGAACTCGACCCCGGCCGCTACGATGCGGCCATCGAACTCGCGAGCCGCTACAGCATCGCCGACCGTCAGGCCGAGGCTTTCGAGCTGCTGGAACGCTACCAGGCGCAGCTTGGCAACAGCCCGCGCTACCTCGACATGGCGGGGATTACTTACACGACGCTCGGCCTGCATGAGCGCGCCTGGCCGCTGCACCTGAAAGCCTGCGCGTTGCAGCCGGGCGTGCCGGTGTTCGAGGCCAATCTCGCGGCCTGTGCCGTGACGGTCGGCAGGACCGAGCAGGCGATCGCGATCTACCGTTCACTGCTCGAGCGCTCGCCGACGCACCAGCGCCATCACTACGAGCTGTCGCGGCTGGTGCGGGCGCGCGACGAAGTGCACCTGGCTCAGATGCAGGCCGTCCTGCGCGCCACGAATCTGCCGCCGGACCGGAACATCTTCCTGCATTACGCCATCGGCAAGGAACTTGAGGACCTCGAACGTTGGGCGGAGGCGTTCCACCATTACCGGCTTGCCGGCGACGCCGCAGCGGCCGCAGCCGGCTACGACGTAGTCGCCGATCTCGCCCTGATCGACCGGATCATCGAAGTCTGCAGTCGCGGCTGGTTGCAGGCCGGTCCGGAGCCGGCGCCCGGCGCGCCCGCGCGCAGCACGCCGATCTTCATCGTCGGCCTGCCGCGCTCCGGCACGACCCTGGTCGAACGCATTCTCGCGAGCCATTCGCGGATCGGGAGCATCGGCGAGACGCAACAGCTGGAGTCGACCTTGCGGCGCCGGAGCGGCGTCGCGGGCGCCACCGGCGTCACGCCGGCGGTCATCGAGGCCGCGTCGCGGCTGGATCCCGGATCGATTGCCGAAAGCTACCTGCAGGCGGTCGCGTATCGTCTCGGCGCAAAGCCGATGTTCATCGAGAAGTATCCCGAGAACTTCCTGTATCTCGGTTTCATTTCGAGGTCCTGGCCGCAGGCCCGCCTGGTGCACGTCCGGCGACTGCCGATGGATGCGTGTTTCGCCATGTACAAGCAGTCGTACTTCCGTTATGCCTATCGCCTGGAGGACCTGGGGCGGTACTACGTGGCGCACGACCGCCTGCTGCGCCACTGGCACGCAAACCTGGGCGACCGTCTGGTGGAAGTCGAGTACGAGGCACTGGTGGCGGACCCGGAAGCGCAGACGCGGGCGCTGCTCGCCAGGCTGAGAGTAGAGTTCGAGCCGGCCTGTCTCGAACCCGACCGCAACCCGACGGCCGTCGCGACGGCGAGCTCGGCCCAGGTACGGGAGAAGATCCATGCGCGCTCGGTGGGGCGCTGGCGGTATTTCCGCGAGCAGCTGGAACCGTTGCGACGGACGCTCGAAGCCGCCGGCATCGCGACGGCCTGATGCGGTGCATCCATGAGCCTGCGGCACTGGGAGACCTACTACCGCGGCGGCGCGCTGGCCAGCTGCCCGATGTCTCCGGATGGCGGCTACACGCTGGAGTTGCGCGAAGCCTGGACGGAGTTCTTCGGATCGTTGCGGAATGGAGCGTCGGTACTCGACATCGGCACCGGTAACGGCGCAATCGCGCTGCTCGCCAGGGAGACTGCCGACGCGCTGGGCAGACGGTTCGAGATCCGCGGCACGGACCTCGCCGGCATCGATCCAGTGCGTGATGTGCAGGACGGCACGCGCCGATTTGCCGGCATCCGATTTCATGCGCACGTCGCAACTGAGCATCTGCCGTTTGCGGAGTGCGAATTCGACGCCGTCAGCGGTCAGTACGCGCTGGAGTATTCGGAACCGGAACCGGCGCTCGCGGAGATCCACCGCGTGCTGAAACTCGGCGGCCGCGCCCGGTTCATCCTGCATCACTCGGAGTCGGTCCTGGTGCAGAATGCCCGCGCTTCGCTGGCCCAGGCGGCACTCGTGTTCGAGGATACGCGGGTCTTCCGCAAGCTGCGCCGGCTGCTGGAGGCGGAGCGCGCCCCTGGCCGCGCTGCGCGAACGGCCCATGCCGACCTCATGGCGGCGCTGGCCGTGCTGCAGAGCGCGGCCGCCAGCATCGACAACGCATTGACGCTCGACGTGACGGTCGATGCGGTCCAGAAGCTGCTGGCAGCGCGGCGGGCGATGCCGCCTGCCGCCTGCAGCCGCAGGGTCGACCAGGCCGAGGACGACATCCGCGCATCCGTGCGCCGGCTGCACGACCTGGTCGGCGCGAGCCGCTCGGCCGCGGACATGCAGTCCCTCGGTCGCCTCGCGTCAGCGTCCGGATTCGAGGTGGCGGCGATCGCGCCGCAGCGTCACGCGGGCACTCATGTGGTCGGCTGGCGTATGGATCTCGTGAGGCCCGGGCAATGAACGCGCTCGATTGCTGGCGCTGCGGCGCCCCGCTCGAGGCGCTGACCTTGCCGTTCTCCCGCACCGACGAATGCCGCGCCTGCCGCGCCGAGTTGCACGTGTGCCGCATGTGCCGCTTCTACGACACGAGCAAGGCGAAAAGCTGCGCCGAGCCCGTCGCCGACGAGGTCCAGGACAAGACCCGGGCCAATTTCTGCGGCTATTTCGAGCCGGCGGCCGGGCGGCATCAGCCTGCCGGGACCGCCGAGCAGAGCGCCAGGAGCGCCCTGGAGGCGCTGTTCGGGCCGAAAAAGTGAACCCGTGACGCATTATTTCGTGTGACAGTCGGGGCTGCGTTCGGACACAATGGCAGGGTCCCTCCGACCCTGGAACTTCCAGCCATGACTGAGCCTGCCGCCGCTCCGCGCCCCCGCCTGCTCTGGGCCAACGTCCTGATGTTCGCGCTGACCTTCGCCGCGGCGGCGGTGATCGTGCCCTGGTACGGGTTCACGGTCGGCTACAGCGCGGCGGCCTGGGTCTGGTTCGCCGTGCTGCTGTACGCGAACGGCCTCGCGATCACCGGCGGCTACCACCGGCTGTGGTCGCACCGCACCTACGACGCGCACTGGTCGATCCGGCTGGTCTACATGATCCTCGGCGCCATGGCGCTGCAGAACAGCGTGCTGGTCTGGGCGGCCGGCCACCGCGACCACCACAAGTACACCGACGACAACGACCGCGATCCCTACTCCGCCGGCCGCGGCCTGTGGTTTTCGCATATCGGCTGGATGCTGCGCCGCTACCCGAGCGGGGAACCGAATTTCGACAACGTCCGCGACCTGCAGAAGGATCCGCTGGTCGCCTTCCAGCACCGGTACTACTACCCGCTCGCGATCGGCCTCAACGTGCTGGTGCCGCTGGCGCTCGGCTGGCTGCACGGCGACCTGTGGGGCGTGTTCCTGCTGGCGGGCGTGCTGCGCCTCGTCGTCAGCCACCACTTCACCTTCCTGATCAATTCGGTCGCGCATTACTCCGGCCGCCAGCCCTACGGCGACGGCCACAGCGCGCGCGACAATGGCTGGCTCGCCTTCCTGACCTACGGCGAGGGCTACCACAACTTCCACCACCAGTTCGCGCACGACTACCGGAACGGCATCCGCTGGTGGCACTGGGACCCGAGCAAGTGGATCATCTGCTCCCTGTCCTGGGTCGGCCTCACGAGCCGGCTCAAGCGCACTCCCGCGGTCGCGATCCACCGCGCCCGCCTCGCGATGCAGTTCCGCCGCGTCGAGGCCGGCCTCGCCCGCAGCAGTCTCGCGCTCCCGCACGTGGACGTCGCGGAACTGCGCGAGCGCGTGCGGCGCGAATACGAGATGTTCACGGCCACGCTCTCCGAATGGTCGCGGCTCACCGACGCCTGGTATGCCAGGACGCGGGCGACCGTGGTCGCGCGCTGGGAAAAGGCGAGTTTCCGCGCGGAGACGCGCGCCCTGCTCTACGCGCTTCGCATGCAGCACCGCCGGCTGGAGCTGCTCGGTGCGCAGCTCGCCTGAACGCCGGCTGCCGGTCGCGGCGGCCGCCTGCCTGTCCGCGCTCATGGCGGCCTGCGGCGGCGGCGGGAGCGGCGGCGTCGTGCCGGGACGCTGCTCGGCCACCGACGAGAAGAATTTCGTGCTGCAGGTGGCCCGGGAGTGGTACCTGTTCCAGGAACTGCTGCCTGCCGGCATCAGCGCCGGCGATTATGCGACCGCCGATGAGCTGCTGGATGCGCTGACCGCGACCGCGCGCGCCCAGAATCGGGACCGCTTCTTCAGCTTCCTGACGACGCGGACCGCGGACAGCAGCTTCCTCAACGAGGGCCAGTTCATCGGCTTCGGGTTCCGCACCCGGATCGACGGCAACCGCCTGCTGGTGCCGGACGTCTACGAGGGCAGCCCCGCGGCCCAGGGCGGCCTGGGCCGCGGCTCCGAGATCACGCACATCGATTCCGGCGGCGGCTTCGTGCCGGTCGCGACCATCCTGCAGACCGACCCGAACCTCGAGCAGGCCTTCGGTCCCCCGACCCAGGGCGTGCAGCGCGGCCTGCGCTTCATCCGCGTGGACGGCCAGCAGTTCGAGGCGGTCTTTACCAAGGCGATCGTCACTATCCCGCCGGTGCCGCTGAACGGCACGGCGGTGTTCGCGATGCCGTCCAGCCCGAACGTGCCGGTCGGTTACGTCAACCTGCGCACCTTCATCTCGACCGCCGAGACGCCGCTGCGCGACGCGTTCCAGCAGTTCCGCAGCCAGGGCATCCAGTACTTCGTCGTCGACCTGCGTTACAACGGCGGCGGCCTGGTCTCCATCGCGGACCTGATCGGCGACCTGTTCGGCGACAACCGCCTGGCGACCGACGTGTTCGAGAGCATGCGCTTCAACGCCAGCAAGTCGTCGTTCGACACGGTGCGGCGCTTCGTTCGCCAGCCGCAGTCGGTGACGCCCGTGCGCATCGCCTTCATCACCACCGGCGGCACGGCCTCGGCGAGCGAACTCGTGGTCAATTCCATGAAGCCGTGGGTGGAAGTGGCGATCGTCGGCTCCGACACCTTCGGCAAGCCCGTCGGCCAGTCCGCATTCGACCTCGAGGGCTGCGAGACCCGCCTGCGCCTGGTCACCTTCAGGATCACGAATGCGCTGAACGAGGGCGACTATTACGACGGGCTGGCCCCGACGCTCCCCTTCGCCTGCGCGGCCGCCGACGACCTCGCCCTCGATCCCTGGGACAGTGCCGAGAGCTCGACCGCGGCGGCGCTCTCGTGGCTGGAAACCGGCGCATGCGGCGCGGTCATGGGGGCCCCGCTGGCGCCGGTGCTCAAGGCCCAGGCCGGCATGAGGATGCCCATGATGAGCCGGCCCACCCCGGCCCAGGACGCCCTGCCCGGCCTTTTCTAGCAGTCCCCGCCCTCCGGACGCGACTGTCGCCAGTTGGCGACAGCGTCCGAGCGACCGCGTCGTAGAGTCCGCGGCGCTCGCCCGCAGCGCCGCAACTGGATACTCTTGGCGTCCCCCCACCCGGAGGATCCGCCCATGGCGATCTGGAAAGACATCGTTGCGAAAGACTCTCCCGATGATGCCCCGACGGCCGCAGCCCCAATCACGCGCCCGCGGCCCGAACCCGTTGCGGCAACTCCCCAGCCGGTTCCCGGCGCGCGGCGCGAACTCAAGGAATCGGTGCTGGCGGCCGGCCTGACGTTCGACGGCAAGATCGAGGGCTCCGGCCACGTCCGGATTGCGGGCCGCTTCAAGGGCGACGTGCACGTGGACGGCACGCTGACCATCGAGGCAGGTGCGCACCTGGCGGGCTCGGTACGCGCCGGCTCGGTGGTCATCGCCGGAGAAATCGAAGGCAACGTCGAGACCGCCCAGAGGGTCGAGCTGCACCAGACCGCCGTCGTCAATGGCGACGTGAACGCCGGCTCGCTGTCCGTGGCCGGCGGCGCGCGCATGCGCGGCCGCGCCGAGTTCGGCTGGAGCGAAGCCGGGACGCCGAAGGTCGCCACCAGGAACTGAGCCCGCCCATGGCGGTGAACCGTCGCGTCGTGGCTGCCGGCAAGACGAGGTCGTGCCCGCACTGCCGGGCCACGATCCTCGAGAGCGCGGCGGTCTGCCCGGCATGCCGGCATCACCTGCGATTCGAGCGGCGCAAGGACATCCCGGAGGAACAGGCCGGGCGGGTCGCACTCAAGGTTTCCGGGCGGTTTTCACGACCGGGGGCGGACGGGTCCGGGGAGTACTCCGTCGTCGTCGTGATCCGTGATGCCAAGGGTGCCGAACTCGCGCGCAAGGTGGTCGGCGTCGGCGGTCTGTTGCCCGGCGACGAGCGGCAGATCGACCTGACGGTCGAACTGTACGAACCGCCGTCGACGCAATGACACTGAAAGTCGTCGAGCTGCACCACCATGCGGTGCGCCTCGCGCCGGGACCCGGCGCGGCGGCTGCCATGCGCCGTTTCTACGGGGAGGTGCTGGGACTCGAGGCCGACGCGGCGCCCTGGGACCGGCCGGAGGAATGCCTGCGGATCAACGCCGGCGGCTCGGCGCAGATCCATCTGCTGTCGCCGCCGGCACGCCAGCCGCCGCCCGGGGAATTCGACCACACGGCGCCGCACGTCGCGCTCGCGGTCGCGAGCATCGAGGATGCGCAGGCCGAGCTCGACCGGCTCGCGGTGCCCTATCGCGTGGTCCACGGCCGGCTCGGTCGCGATTCGCGCCGGCTGTTCGTGACCGACCCCGCCGGCAACCTGATCGAGCTTCACCAGCAGGACAGCTGCCGCTGCACGGCGCGGGCGCGCAGCGGCCTGGGCCAGGCGCGCGTCAGCGGCACGGTCCTGTTCGCCGACATGCGCGGTTTCACTGCCGTCGCCGAACGGCTCCCGCCCGCGGAAGTGGTACCGCTGCTCAATGAATACTTCTCGATGCTGTCCGGGATCACGCAGGAGCACGGCGGCGCCGTGTTCCACATGGCCGGCGACGGCCTGATGGCGGGATTCGGTCTGCCGAACCCGTCGGACGATGCGAGCGGGCGCGCGGTCGCCGCTGCGCGCCGCATGATCGAGGGTTTCGCGCAGCTCGCCATTGACTGGAAAGCGCGGCTCGGCCTCGACACCGGCCTCGGCATCGGCATCCACGCCGGCGACGTGATCGTCGGCGACGTCGGGGCGCCGGAACGGCCCAACTACACGCTGATCGGCGACACGGTCAACGTCGCGGCCAGGCTCGTGCAGCGCGCCAGGGCCGGCGAGGCCCTGATCTCGCGCGCGGTCAGGCAGGCGCTCGACCCCGCCGTCGGCGGGATGATCGAGCTGCCGCCGCTCGTGCTGCGTGGCCGCTCGCGGCCAGTCGAGCTCTATTGCATGGCGGCGGAGTCCCGTCTCGACCTGCGTCCCGCCGCGGTCTGAGCCGCGAGCTCAGGAATCGTCGGCGTTCACGATCGCGCCAAACCACAGTGAGGTCGTGATGCCGGCGCTGACCGCGGCCACGATGGCATGCGTGAAGTGATCAACCGGGTTGATGACCCCGGTCAGCAGCCAGGCGACGGCCCTGAACGCGACCACCGCCAGTGCCAGCCACAGCAGGGTCGGCAGGAACTTCGTGACCGTGCCGATCAGGCCGCCGAACATGCCGGCCGCCGCGACGCGCGGGCTGCGGATGAGCACGACGACGCAGAGCAGCGTGAAGAAGTCGAAAACGCTGCCCCATTGATTGCCCTGCACGTTGAGATAGGGCCACCGATGCCCTATCCACCACCAGGCAAACGTAAAGACACCCACGAGCGCCCACGAGACCGCCTGCTTGACCATGTCGGCTTCCCCCCTGATATGACTGGCGGCCGGAGCCGCCCGAGCCAGCCTTCGGACCGGGCTATAATGCAACAAACACCCATCGGGCTGTGCCATCCATGTCCTTGCAGCTGAATGCCGCCTCCCGCGCGGCCACCGGAGTCTTCGCCCTGCTGGGCGCCCTGGCCCTGGCGGGTTGCAGCGACGTATTCGGCGAAAGCCCGCCGCATGCGGCGCCGGCGAATCCCGTCGCCGAGGGCGCGGACGGCCGGGTCGAACTGAGCTGGAACGCCGTGACCGGTGCCAGGAACTACGTCATCGTCTGGAGCGACGCGGCGACGGGTGAACTGACCAACGTCATCGGGGACCTGACCGGAACGAGCTTCAGCCACACCGGCCTGACCAACTTCGTCACCTACCGCTACCGCATCGCCGCGGAGACGGGCGGCGGGCGTGGCCCGCAGAGCATCCTCGTGAGCGCCGAACCGGGGCCCGTGCCCGGGCCGGTCGAATGGACCGTCGTCACCGCCCAGGACCCGGGCCACACGATCCATTTTGCGCCGGCGGCGCAGGCCACGGGTTATCGCGTCTACCTCTCCCTGGCGCGCGAGCAGCTGGCCGGCCGGCGCCCGAACGCGCCTTTCGAGGAGGCGACGGCTTCACCGCACCTGCGGCCCACCATCCCGCTATCGAGCGCCATTTATTACCGCGTGATCGCGATGAACGGCAGTCGCATCGGCACGGACGGCCCGGTCAGCGTCTCGCCGGCCCGTACCGTGAGCAATCTCGACCATCCTCGCGCCGGCGCCGCCTTTGGCGACCCCAACGACGACGACTGCTCCGACACGGTGACGGCGCTCGGCAACAAGTCCGGCACCGCCTGCCTGAACACGTTCACGGCTCGGGTGCTGGCGGACGTGGGTCTCGGCGACCTGACCGCCGCGGGCCGCACGGCCGGCGACTCGCGCTACGCGGATTTCAGCGGCGACCTGAGGGACGACCTGTTCAGCACCACGCTGTCGCCCGCAGGCACCGCGGCATCGATCGCGCTGATGCACGTCAACCAGGGCACCGGCAGTTTCCAGACCTCGGCGGGCGTCTCGGCGCTCGCGATCGGCGGCTTCGGCGGCACCACGCTGGCCGCGGACTTCGACAACGACGGCGACATCGACCTGTTCGCCCCGAACGACCACACCCAGGGCGACGGCGCGCGCAACTGGCTGCTGCAGAACGCCGGCGGCGTCTTCACCGACATCGCGACGGCCGCGGGCGTGGACGACAACCCGGCCGGCGCCGACTACGTGCCGCGCGGCGGCCAGGCCGTGGACTTCGACGAGGATGGCTTCGTGGACCTGCTGTTCGGGTCGCGGCTGCTGCTCAACAATGGCGACGGTACCTTCAGCGACGGCAGCGCGGCGGCCGGCATCCCGGTGCGCGCCGACCACGGCCTCAAGCTGATCGACGTGGACCTCGACGGCGACCTCGACCTCCTGCACCACGACGGTGTCGCCGTCCGACTGCATCTCAACGACGGCGGGGTGTTCGGCGCCGGCACCGTCGTCGCCGAAGACACGACCCAGGCGACCTTCGGCGAGGGGCTCAACGTCTGCGACGTCAACAGCGACGGATTCGAGGACGTCGTGTTCGCGCGCAACGCGACGGCGACGGGCACCGGCACGCCGCGGATGCTGGTGAACGTGGCCGGAACCCTCATGCCGTCGGCCGTCCAGAGCGGATCGGCGGCCGCCGGCGACCTGGTCGCGGCCAATGACCTGCTCGCCTGTGCCGACTTCGACGCCAACGGCGTCACCGACATCCTGGCGCGCTGGGGCACCGCTTATCGCTCGCTGGTGGCGCCGCAGCCGCTGGCCACGGTCATCCGCATCCGCGTGCTGGGCGCGGGGGGCGAGCGCAACCAGCAGGGCCGGGTCGTGCGCATCGTGCCGCAGGGACAGCCGGACCGGATCATGACGCGCGTCGTGGAATCGGGTTCCGGCCTGCGCGCCCAGAACCAGTACGACCTGCTGGTCGGCGCGCCCTGGCTCGGCGAGTACGACATCTCCGTGCGCTTCGCGGGCGGCGTGGTGAATGCGACCGCGGAGCCCGGCGACAGCCTCACGATCCACGCCGACGGCCGGGTCGTCGATGGGCTGCAGTAGCGGCGCGCGCGCTCAGCCCAGCGCCTGCTCCAGGTCCGCGAGCAGGTCCGCCGTGTCCTCGATCCCGATGGAAAGCCGCACCAGCGTGTCGGTGATGCCGAGCTGCGCGCGCGTCCCGGCCGGGACCGAGGCGTGCGTCATGATCGCCGGGTGATCGACCAGGCTCTCGACGCCGCCCAGGCTCTCGGCCAGCGTGAAGAGCCGCAGGCGTTCCAGGAAGCGCCGCGATTCGGCGAGCCCGCCCTGGATGAAGAACGTCACGATGCCGCTGCCGCCGGCGGCCATCTGCCGTCGCGCGAGCGCGTGCTGCGGGTGCGACGGCAACCCCGGATAGAGGACTCGCTCCACGCACGGGTGCCGTTCCAGCCAGCCCGCGATCGCGAGCGCCGACTCGCTCGACTGGCGCATGCGCAGCGGCAGCGTCTTCAGGCCGCGCAGCGCGAGGAAGCTGTCGAATGGTCCGCTGATGGCGCCGATCGAGTTCTGCAGGAAGGCGATCCGGTCGGCGAGCGCCTCGTCGCGCACCACGGCGACCCCGCCGACCATGTCCGAATGGCCGTTCAGGAACTTGGTCGCCGAGTGCATCACGACGTCGGCGCCGAATTCCAGCGGACGCTGGATCCAGGGCGTCGCAAACGTGTTGTCGACGACGAGCAATATGCCGCGCGCACGCGCGAGCCCGGCAATCGCCGCGATGTCGGCGAGCCGCAGCATCGGGTTGGTGGGCGTCTCGAGCCAGATCATGCGCGTCTTCGCCGTGACCGCGCGCTCCGCCGCCGCCGGATCGCTGAGGTCGGCAAAGGTGAAGTCCACGCCCGCCGAGCGCCGCCGCACGCGCTCGAACAGCCGGAAGGTGCCGCCGTAGAGGTCGTCCATCGCCAGCACGTGGCTGCCGCTGTCGATGAGCTCAAGCAGCGTCGCGGTGGCCGCCATGCCCGAGGCGAAGGCGAACCCCCGCGTGCCGCCCTCGAGGTCGGCGATGCAGCGTTCCCAGGCCATGCGCGTCGGGTTCTGCGTGCGCGAGTACTCGTAGCCCTTGTGCACGCCGGGCGATTCCTGCGCGTAGGTCGACACCGCGTAGATGGGAGGCATCACGGCCCCGGTGGACGGGTCCGGTGACTGTCCGGCGTGGACGGCGCGCGTGGCGAAGCCCTGCGGTCTGCTCGGTTTGCTCATCGGTTCCTCAATGCGGCGACGTCGCCGTCATCTGGCGGCGCAGGTAGTTGAGCACGTCGGCGCGCGTGATCAGGCCCTGGAACTGCCCGCCGTCCATGAGCGCCGCGTACGGCTGCACGTCCAGCATCGCCACCAGGTTGTTGAGCGACATGGTCGGCTCCACCACGAGGTAATTGGTGTGCATGGCCTCGCGCACCGGGTCGTTGAAGCGCTCCGGATCGCCGAAGGCGTGGCGCATGATGTCGTCCTCGTCGATGAAGCCGACCAGGCGCTCCCCCTCCATCACCGGCAGCTGGCTGAAGCCCGCATTGCGCAGCCGGTTGTGCGCGGTCGTCAGCACGTCACCGGGCCCGACCGTGATCGTCGCGCGCTCGCCGTGGGGCCGGCCGACGAGGTCGCGCAGGTTGCCGTGCCCGGGACGGCGGATGAAGCCCTGGTCCTCCATCCAGAAGTCGTTGAACAGCTTCGACAGGTACTTGTTGCCGGTGTCGCAGGCGAAGGTCACCACGCGCTTCGGCTCCCGCTGCTCGCGGCACCAGCGCAGCGCGGCCGAGACCAGCGTGCCCGTGGACGAGCCGACCAGCAGTCCCTCCAGGCGCAGGATCTCCCGCGCGGTCGCGAACGATTCGGCGTCCGGGATGCTGTAGGCCCTGCGGCACATCGAGAAATCGCAGATGTCCGGAATGAAGTCCTCGCCGATGCCCTCGACCAGCCACGACCCCGCGGGACCGGGGCTGCCCCTGTTCACCTGGTCGGCCAGCACCGAGCCCTCCGGATCCGCGAGGATGATCTCGACCGACGGCGCGCGTCCGCGGAAATACTGCGTGAGCCCCGCGATGGTGCCACTCGAGCCGACACCCACGACCACGGCGTCCACCCGCCCGTCCATCTGCTCGAGGATCTCGGGGCCCGTGGTCAGCGCATGCGCCTTCGGGTTGTCCGGATTGCCGAACTGGTTGATGTGGTACCAGCCGTTCTCGCGCGCGAGCCGCGCGCCCAGGTCCTGGTAGTACTCGGGGTGGCCCTTGCCGACGTCGGAGCGCGTGAGCACGACCTCGGCGCCCATGGCGCGCAGGTTGAAGATCTTCTCCTGGCTCATCTTGTCGGGCAGCACGAGCACGACGCGATAGCCCTTCTGCGCCGCCACCAGCGCGAGACCGAGGCCGGTGTTGCCGGCGGTCGCCTCGACGATGGTCCCGCCCGGCTTCAGGTCGCCGCGCCGTTCCGCCTCCTCGATCATGGTGACGCCGATGCGATCCTTGATCGAGCCGGCGGGATTCATGAGCTCGAGCTTGAGGTAGAGCTCGCAAGGACCGGTGTCGAGCTTCCTCATGCGCAGCATCGGTGTCCTGCCGACCATCTCGAGCACGTTGCCATAGACCTTCATGTTGTCGCTCCGGTCGCGGGACGCTACTGTGCCTGCCGATTGTAGCGGGAGACGGGACCAGCCGATGAGCGGGCGTGCCATGCGCATCCGGGGCGTGCTGCTGATGCTGGCGGCGGTCGGCGTCTTCTCGGTCATGGACGCGCTGATGAAGCAGCTGTCAGGGCGCTACCCGGCGATCCAGATCGCCTGCCTGCGCGGCGCGGCCTCGCTGCCGTTCGTGCTGCTGACCTACGCCTGGGCCCGCGAACTGCAGTCGCTCGTGCCCGTGCGCTTCGCCCTGCACCTGCTGCGGGCGGCGCTCGCGGTGCTGATGCTGTGGGGGTTCCTGTGGGCGCTCGCGCGGGCGAGCATGGCGGACACCTATGCGGTGTTCATGTGCGCGCCGCTGCTGGTGGTGCTGGTGGCCTCGCTGCTGCTGGGCGAGAAGGCCGGGCTGCACCACTGGCTCGCGATCCTGGCCGGGCTCGGCGGCGTGTTCGTCATGCTGCGTCCCTCGCTCGAGGGCCTGGCGAGCCTGGCGGGCCTGGCGACGCTCGGCTCCGCGTTCGCCTATGCGGTCATCGTCGTGCTGGTGCGGGTCCTCGCGCGCACCGACACGACCGCGGCCATGGTGTTCTGGTACCTGCTGCTGCTCTCGATCGGCGCCGCCGCCATCGCGGCGCCCGGCTGGGTGACGATTGTCGCCGCCGACTGGCCGTGGATCGCCGCGATCGGGTTGACCGGCTGGGCCGGGCAGTACCTGATCACCGAGGCGTTTCGGCTCGCGCCGGCATCGCTGGTCGCGCCCTACGAGTACACGGCGCTGGTCTGGGCGATCGGCCTCGACTGGGCGATCTGGCAGGCGCTGCCGGGCGCGCGCATGCTCACGGGCTCCGCGATCGTGGTCGCCGCAGGGCTCTACCTGCTGCACCGCGAGCGCATGCGTGAGGCCTAGCCTCCCAGGTCGCGCAGCAGGCTGCGCCACTGCAGCAGCGCCCCGTCGATCGAGGCGACGGGCACGCGCTCGTCGAGGCCGTGGGCATAGTTGTCCCGCGGGTGCATGAACACCCCGCCGACGCCGTAGCTCGGCACGCCGAGGTTGCGGAAATAAAGGCTGTCGGTCGCGCCCGCGGACATCGAGGGCACGATCGGCAGGCCGGGCGCACGCAGGTCGATCGCGCGGCGCAGCGCGGACATCAGGTCAGCCCTCAGCGGCGAGGCGTCGCTCGACACGGGCTTCGTGACGATGCGGAATGTCGCCTCCGGGTCGTCCACCGCACCCTCGAGCGCCGCCTGCACGTCCTCGATGCGTTCGCCGGGAAACACGCGGCAGTTGACGTTGACCATGGCATTCTGCGGCAGCGCGTTCGGTGCGTGCCCGGCCTTTGCCAAGGTCGCGACGCAGGTGGTGCCGAGTTGTCCCACGTACTCGGGCAGCGCTGCGAGGTGCTCGTAGGCGGCACGGTCCGCGGGATCCTCCGCGTAGCGCAGCATCGCCGCGCCGGTCTCCCCGGGCGTCAGCGGGCCCGCGGCGCGGAAATAGGCGCGGGTGAGCTCGCTCGCTCGCGCCGGGAAGCGGTGCTGCGAGATGCGCGTGATCGCGCGGGCCAGGGAGTAGATGGCATTGTCTGCGGACGGCCGGCTGCTGTGGCCGCCCGGGTTCGCAAAGCTGATCTCGAAGTCCACGTAGGTCTTCTCGGCTGCCTGCAGGGCGTAGACGACGGGCCTGCCGTCGTCGCCCAGCGAGGCGCTGCCAGCGTCGCTGTTGAGCAGCATCTCGGCGTGCGTCCACTGCTCCGCGAGCACCGCGGTCGTGTCCTGGGAAGTCTCCTCGTCGCCGGTCAGCGCGAGCACGATCTCACGCCGCGGCTGCCAGCCCTCCTGCCGGAGCCACAGCAGCGTCGCCACCATGGTTGCGATGCCGAACTTGTTGTCGACCGCCCCGCGCCCGTACACGTAGCCGCCCTCGACCACCGCCGTGAACGGATCCCGCTGCCAGTCCTTCCGGTGGGCGGACACCACGTCCATGTGGCCGATCAGTACGAGCGGCTTCAGCGACGCATCCTTCCCCGGCCAGCGCGCGACCAGCGTGGCTGTCTCCCCGTGCGGGGTGATTTCGACGTCGGCATCGCGCCAGCCGCCGGCCTGCAGCACGCCGGACAGGTAATCCGCATAGACGGGCACCTGACCCTCGCCCTGCACCGTCTTGAATGCGATGGAGCGCGTGAGGATGTCGAGAGCCTGCGCCGAAATCTGCGCCGGAACTGCGGCTCTCGCCGTTGCCGGCCAGGCGAACGTGAGGCACGACAGCGCTGCGGCCAGGCCGCGCCAGCTGCGGTTCAGGTTCATTGCGGATTCCTTTACGAGGGTCGCCCGCATTGTCGCTGCCGGTTGGCCTGATCCGCAAGCGGGCGTGGCGGGCGCTGCGCTAGAGTACGCGCCGTGCCGCGTCGCCCTGCCGCATGACCATCAGCATCCTGCTGGCAGGACTGGGCGCGCTCGGCGCCGCGTTCTGCGTGTTGCTGCTGCGGATCGCGATTCGGCGCCGCGAGACACGCCCGACACTGGAATCCATCGGTCTCGGCGCGGTGACCAGCTTCTTCGACACCCTCGGCATCGGATCCTTCGCGCCGACCACGGCGTGGATCAGGTTTCGGCGCCTCGTCCCGGACAGCTTCATTCCGGCCACGCTGAATGTCGGCCACGCGCTGCCGGCCATCGCGCAGTCCGCCATCGTCCTGGTGCTGCTCGGCGTGCACGTGGACCCGTTGCTGCTCGGTTCCTGCATTGGCGCGGCGGTGCTCGGGGCGCTGATGGCGTTCGGGATCGGCCTGTACGCGCCATCGCTGATCCTGCTCAGCCTGCTGGGGCTCGATCCGCGCCTGGCATTCCCGATCATGGCGAGCCGCCGCGTCGACCTCCGGATCGTGCTGGGCATCGCCGTGGGCGGCGTTCCGGCCGTCCTGGTCGCCTCCTTCATGGTCAAGGCAATGCCGATTATCTGGCTGCGCTGGGGCGTGGTGGCGGTGGTGGTGTACGCGGCAGTACTATTGCTGCGCTCGGCAGTCCAGAACAAGACCGCAGCTATGGGGGGACCAGCATGAATCGTCGGCATTTCTTCCAGTCATCGGTGGCCGTGGCGGTGGCCTGCGCGCTGCCTTATGGACGCCTGTACGCGGTGGATCAGGCCGCGACCCAGGCGGCGGGCGGCATCGCGGCCGTGACCGGCGGCGGCAAGGCGACCGTCATCGAGCAGGCGGCGATCAAGGAACTGCGGGCTGCGCTGCGCGGCGGCCTGCTGCTGGCGGGCGACCCCGGCTACGAGCAGGCGCGGCGCGTGCTGAACGAGTCGATCGACAAGCACCCGGCCCTGGTCGTGCAGCCGACCGGCGTCGCCGACATCCGCACGGCGGTCACCTTCGCGCACGAACGCGAGTTGTTGCTCGCGGTCAAGTGCGGCGGCCACAGCCCCGGCGGCAAGTCCACCTGCGACGGCGGCATGCAGATCGACCTGTCCCGGTTCCGCGGCGCGCGCGTGGACCTGGCGGCGCGGCGCGTGTACGTCGCGGGCGGCAGCCTGCTCGGCGATCTCGACCACGAGGCGATGGCGCACGGGCTGGTCACGACCGCGGGCACGGTCTCGCACACCGGCGTCGGCGGCCTCACGACGGGCGGCGGTTTCGGCCGGCTGGCGCGCCGATTCGGGCTTGCGCTCGACAACGTCCGCTCGGTGGACGTCGTCACGGCCGACGGCCGCTACCTGCACGCGTCCGGCGACGAGAACGCGGACCTCTACTGGGGCGTGCGCGGCGGCGGCGGCAATTTCGGCGTGGTCACGAATTTCGAGTTCGAGCTGCACCCGATGCAGCGCCAGATCATCGGCGGCGACCTCATCTTCCCGATCGACCGCGCGCGCGATCTGTTCACGCTCTACCGCGAGTACAGCGCCGCCGCGCCGGACGACCTGTACGTGGATGCAGCGATCGCCGCGCCGCCGGGCGGACGGCCGGGCATCTGCATGTTCCACGTCTGCTACTCCGGCCCGGCGGAGCGCGCGGAATCCCTGCTTGCGCCGCTGCGCAGGCTCGGCACGCCCATCGCGGACACGATCCGCGCCCAGGACTACGTGGCGATCCAGAAGAGCACCGACCGCAGCGATCCGCGCAACGAGGGTACCTACCTGAAGTCCGGCTTCATCGGCAGCTTTCCGGACGCGCTGGTGGCAGCGATCGTCGACGGCTTCGAGCCGCATCCGGACCGTTCCACGGTGCTGTTCTTCCAGCATGGCGGCGGCGCGATCGGCCGCGTGGCGGCCGACGCCACGGCTTTCCCGCACCGCTATGCGACGCACAACATGCTGTCCGTGGTGTCCTGGAAGCTCGACCAGGACGGCAGGCCGCATATGGACTGGCTGCGCCGCTTCTGGGCCGGCGGACCGGAGTCGTTCACGCGCGGCTACTACACCGTCGAGACCGCGGACGAGGCGCAATCCGTGCTCGACGACAATTACCAGGGCAACCTGGCGCGGCTGCGCAAGCTCAAGGCCAAGTACGACCCGGGCAACCTGTTCCGGCTGAACGCCAACGTCGAGCCGGCCTGACCGGGCCGGCACCGACGGCGCGTCATCAGGCGAGCAGCGCGAGCAGCCCGCGCAGGATCTCGACCGGCCGCGGCGGGCAGCCGGGGATGTGCAGGTCCACCGGCAGGACGTCGGCGACGCCGCCGGTCACCGCGTAACTGCCTGCAAAGCAGCCGCCGTCCTTCGCGCATCCGCCGGCCGCGATCACCCACTTCGGCGCCGGCGTCGCCGCCCAGGTGCGTTCCAGCGCCTCGCGCATGTTCTTCGTGACCGGTCCGGTCACCAGCAGCACGTCGGCATGGCGCGGCGAGGCGACGAAGCGGATGCCGAAGCGCTCGAGGTCGTAGTAGGCGTTGTTGAGCGCATGGATCTCGAGTTCGCAGCCATTGCAGGATCCGGCATCCACCTGCCGGATCGCGAGGCTGCGGCCGAGGCGCCTGCGTGCGGCCGCCTCCACCGCGCGCGCGAGTTCCGCGGTCGCCGCATCGTCCGGCGCCGGGGCCTCCTCGGTGAGCGGCGGCTTGACCAAAATCTCGAAAAGCAGCTTGCGCATCGCCGGCGGTCCTCAGAGATCGTGGCCCGAGTACGAGCAATTGAACGACTTGTTGCACAGCGGGAAGTCGGCGACGATGTTGCCCTCGATCGCGGCCTCCAGCAGCGGCCACTGGAACCAGGAGGGATCGCGCAGGTAGCAGCGCTCGATGCGGCCGGAGGCCGACAGCCGCAGCCAGACCAGCACGTCGCCGCGGAAGCCCTCGACCAGCGCCATGCCCTCGTGCGCGGCATGCGCCACCGCCAGTTCCTCGCGTACCGGCCCGCCCGGCAACCGCGCGAGTATCTGCTCGACGAGCGAGAGGCACTGTTCGACTTCGTGGATGCGGATCCAGACCCTGGCATCCACGTCTCCGGTCTCGAGGCCCGGCACCTGGAATTCCAGCCCGTCGTACGGCGGATAGCCGGTCGCGCGGCGCGCGTCGAAGCTGCGCCCGGAGGCACGGCCGACGAAGCCGCCGGCACCGAAGCGGCGCGCCAGGACGGGCCGGAGGATGCCGGTGCCCACCGTGCGGTCCTGCAGCGAGGCGGTGTTGTCGTAAAGGTCGACGAGCGGCGGGAAGCGGCAGCGCGCTTCGGCGACCACGGCGGCAATCGCGCCGGCGCCCTCCGGGTCGAGGTCGCGGGCGACGCCGCCCGGGACGACGACATCGCGCATCAGGCGGTGCCCGAAGCTGCGATCGGCCGCGCGCAGCACCTGTTCGCGCAGCACGCCGCAGTGCGCGTGCATCAGCGGGAAGGCGGCGTCGTTGCAGATCGCGCCGATGTCGCCGAAGTGATTCGCGAGCCGCTCCAGCTCGGCCATCAGGGCGCGCAGCCACTGCGCGCGGACCGGCGCCTCCACCTGCAACGCCGCCTCGGCCGCGCGCGCGAAGGCGAGCGCATAGGCGACGGTGCTGTCGCCGGAGACGCGGCCGGCGAGTTCCGCGCCGCGCGCCAGGTCGGCGCCGGACATCAGTCCTTCGATGCCCTTGTGCACGTAGCCGAGCCGCTCCTCTAGCCGCACGACGGTTTCTCCGCTCGCGGTGAAGCGGAAATGGCCGGGCTCGATGATTCCGGCGTGCACCGGCCCGACCGGGATGCAGTGCAGATGCTCGCCCTCCGCCGGCAGGAACCGGTACGGCGGCGCGACGCCGGAAGCGCGTTCCGGGTTTCCGAGCGGGCGGCGGAATCCCCAGCGCCCGTGGTCGAGCCACGGCCTCGCGTCCGGCAGGCCCGTGGCCTCGAGCCCGAACAGGTCCTGCACCGCGCGCTCGAGCCGGATCGCAGGCGCGTGCAGTTCGCCGACGGACGGGAAGCGCCCCTCGGGACAGGGCAGGCTCAGCACGCCGATGGCCGCAGCGGGCTCGTCGAGCAGCGCCACGTGAACCGCGTCAGCCTCGCCCCAGAGGCCGAGCAACGTGACGCTGCCCTGGGTCAGGCACTCTGCCGCAACGCCCCAGGCGTCCGCGTCCACGACCGCACGCGGCCAGGGGCGGTGGCCGGGCACGGCGCGTCCGGCCGCGAGCAGCTCGCCGAGACTCGGCGCGTCGGGCACCGGCGTGCGCATTTCGCTCATAACGGTGCCTCTGCTGCAACTTGCGGCAGCGCTCGCGTGCTCTGCGCGGCTGGGATTCTGCGAGCGAGCGAATCCGGTCGCCGGCCTGAGCGAGCGAGCAGCGATCCCAGCCGCGCAGCGCGCGCGCGGGCGCTGGTGCAGCTGCTCATCCGAGCATCGCCGCGACGTGGCGGAACCACTCGACCAGCGGCGGCGGCAGATAGATGCCGGCCACGAGCACGAGCCCGAGGTGCAGGTACATCGGCAGGTACGACGCCTGCGCCGGGGCGACGGCGCCCCGCACCGGGCCGAAAGCCACGGTGTTGAGTCGCAGGAACAGTGCACCAAGCGCGACCAGCAGGCCGAGCACGAGCGGGATCGCGAGCAGCGGCTCGCGCGCGAATGTCGAGGTCACGATCAGGAATTCGCTCATGAAGATGCCCGCTGGCGGCAGACCCGCGATCGCGACCACGCCGATCACGAGTCCCCAGCCGAGCCAGGGATGCGACACGGTCAGGCCGCCGATGTCGGCCATCTTCTGCGTGCCCTTGACCTGCGCGACGTGGCCGACCCCGAAGAAGATCGCGGACTTGGTCAGGCTGTGCAGCACCATGTGCAGCAGGCCCGCGAAGTTCGCAAGTGGGCCTCCCATGCCGAAGGCGAAGGCGACGATGCCCATGTGCTCGATCGACGAATAGGCGAACAGGCGCTTGATGTCGCGACGCCGGTACAGCATGAACGCGGCGAACACGAGCGAGACCAGGCCCATGGTCACCATCAGCGGGCCCGGCGCCAGCGACTCCGGGTTCGCCGCGAGCAGCAGCTTGAAGCGCAGCACCGCGTAGAGCGCGACATTCAGCAGCAGACCCGAGAGCACGGCCGAGATCGGCGTCGGGCCCTCGGCGTGGGCGTCCGGCAGCCAGGCGTGCAACGGCGCCAGGCCGACCTTGGTGCCGTAGCCCAGCAGCAGGAAGATGAAGGCGAGATTGAGCAGCGACGGGTCGAAGCCGGCCGCGTGCCGGATCAGGATGGACCAGACCATCGCGTCGTGGCCCTGCCCCACCACCGGGTGCGCCGCCATGTACACGAGGATGGTGCCGAACAGCGCCAGCGCGATGCCAACGCTGCCCAGGATGAAGTATTTCCAGGCGGCTTCCAGCGCCTCGTGCGTGCGGTAGATCCCGACCATCAGCACGGTGGTGAGCGTCGCGAGCTCGATCGCGACCCACATCAGGCCGATGTTGTTGGCGAGCAGCGCCAGGTTCATGCCGAACATCAGCGCCTGGTACATCGCGTGGTAGAAGCGCAGGTAACCGGCCGTCAGGCGGCCGGTGTCGAGCTCGTGCTGGATGTAGCTCGCGCTGAACAGGCTGGTCGTGAACCCGACCAGCGTCCCGAGCACGATGAAGACGATGTTGAGGTCGTCCACCAGCAGGTAGGCTCCCGGCGCCGGGCGCCCGCCCAGCAGCAGCACGAGCGACGCGGCGAAGGTCAGCGCCGCCGCCAGCACGTTCAGGCGCGCCGTCAAACGGTAGCCGGGCAGCCCTGCGAGCAGCAGGGCCGAAGCCAGCGGGACCAGCAGGATCGCGCGGATCGCGTAGTCGGCCATGCCGGTCATTGGAGTTCCCCGCGGTGCCGCTCCAGCGCGTGCACGTCCACGGTGTCGAAGCGCTCGCGGATGCGGAACAGGAAGATGCCGATCACGATGAAGGCGATCAGGATCGAGAACGCGACGCTGATCTCGACCACCAGCGGCATGCCCCTGGCGCCGGTCGCGGCGAGCACCAGGCCGTTCTCCATCGACATGAAGCCGACCACCTGGCTCACGGCATTGCGCCGGGTGACCATCATCAGCAGGCCCAGCAGCACCACGGCGAGCGCGAAGGCGAGGTCCTCGCGCGCGATCGGGTCGGCGCCCTCGGTGACCTGCAGCATCACGGCGATCGAGAGCGCGACCAGGCCCATGCCGGCCAGCATGGTCGGGCCCACGCCGATGACCGTCTCGATCTCGCGGTGGATGCCGAGGCGCTGGATCATGCGATGCAGCGCCACCGGGATCACCAGGCCCTTGAACACGAAGGCGATGCCCGCGGTGACGTAGAGATGCGGGGCGTCCTGGATGTGGGCCTGCCAGCCGACCGAGGCCGCCAGCACGAGCGCGTGCAGGGCGAAGATGTTGAGGAGCGCATAAAGGCGGTCCTGGTACAGCATCATGAAGCTGACCAGCACCAGTCCGCCGGCGAGCAGGTGGGCGATGTCGAAGGCGAGCCGGTCCATCACAGGCTCCTCGACACGAACATCATCAGCGTCGCCAGCAGCCCCAGCATCAGCGCGGCGCCCAGGAATTCCGGCACGCGGAACACGCGCATCTTGGCGATCGCAGTCTCGAACACGGCGAGCATCGTTCCGCCGGCGGCGAGCTTGCCGATCCAGGCCGCGGCGCCGGCTGCGAACGCGCCCGGCCCTGCGCCCGGCGGCGCGAGGCCCCAGGGCACGAACAGGCAGGCGATCAGCGAGACGTACAGCAACAGCTTGAGATGGGCGGCGAACTCGATCATCGCGAGGTGCCGGCCCGAGTACTCGAGCACCATGGCCTCGTGCACCATGGTGAGCTCCAGGTGCGTTGCCGGGTTGTCCACCGGGATGCGGGCGTTTTCGGCGATCGCCACCATCACCAGCGCGATCGCCGCCATGCCGAGCGACACGCGCAGCCCCACTTCCGGGGAGCCCATGAAGGCGGCGACCGTCGAGAGCTGCGTGGAACCCGCGACCAGCGCGACCGTGAACGCGATCAGCAGCATGGCGGGCTCGGCGAGCGAGGCGATCATGACCTCCCGGCTCGAGCCGATGCCGCCGAAGCTGGTGCCGACGTCGAGCCCCGCGAGCGCCAGCAGGAAGCGCGCGCTGCCGAGCAGCGCGATGATCGCGATCAGGTCCGCGCTCCAGCTGTAGAGCAGCCCTGTCGCAAAGGTCGGCACCAGCGCCGCGGCCACCCAGGTGGTCGCGAAGACCAGGTAGGGCGCCGCGCGGAACAGCCACGAGGCGTTCTCCGCGAGCACGACTTCCTTGCGCAGCAGGCGCAGAAGGTCGCGGTATGGCTGCAACACCGGCGGCCCGCGCCGGCGCAGCAGCCGCGCCTTGAGCTTGCGGACGAATCCCGTCAGCAGCGGCGCGAGCGCGAGCACCAGCGCCATCTGCACGAACTGCGCCAGCAGCTCCGGAATCAGGGCCATATCGCCAGCACCAGCAGGAGGGTCACGAGCGCGAGGAAGACCAGCGTCAGGTAGCGGCGGATCGTCAAGAACTGCAGCACGTTCAGCCGCTCGGACGCGAAGGCGATGGCGCCCGCGACCGGCGCGTACAGCCATTCCCACAGCAGGTCGCGCACCACCGCGACGTGGCGCGCGGGCGCAGTGCTGCCCGGCGGCGGCAACTCGACCTGCTCGCGCGCGGCGAAGACCCAGGTGCCGAATACGCGGCGGATCGGCTGGGCGAAGCTGCCGGCCGTGTATTGCGTCGCCGGATCCGGCTCGGGCGCGCCGCAATCCCAGGCCGGCGCGCGGCGGCGCGCGTGCGAGGCGAAGCGGTGGATGATCACGACCGCGAGCGAGGCGGAGAGTGCGATGAACGTGAATACGAGCCAGCCGTTGTATGAACTGCGCCCGGCCGCCACCGGCACGATCGAGAGCCAGTCCACGCCCGCCTGCAGCGGCATGCGCTCCCCGAGCAACGCCTGCATGGCCGGCGCGAGCGCGTCGATCACGAAGCCCGGCAGGATGCCGGCTGCGAGGCAGAGGGCGGTGAGTGCGAACATCGCGGCCAGGGAGAAGCCGTCGGTCTCCTGCGCCTCGCGCGCGGCATCGGAGCGCGGCCGGCCGAGGAAGCTGATGCCGAACGCCTTGACGAAACAGGCGGCGGCGAGCGCGGCGGAGAGCGCGAGCAGCCCGCCGACCGCCGGCACCATGATCTTGAGGGCCCATTGCGGCAGTTCCGGGCTCTGCAGGATCGCCTGGAACGTGAGCCATTCCGAGACGAAGCCGTTCAGCGGCGGCAGCGCCGAGATCGCGATGCATCCGGCCAGGAACGCGAATGCGGTCCTCGGCATGCGGTGGATCAGGCCGCCGAGCCGCTCCATGTCGCGCTCCCCGGTGGATGACAGCACCGCGCCGGCGCCGAAGAAAAGCAGGCTCTTGAACAGGGAATGGTTCAGCACGTGGAACAGCGCCGCGGTCAACGCGAGCGCCGCGGCCGCGGGCAGGCCGTTCGACTGGAACGCGAGCGCGAGGCCGAGACCGATGTAGATGATGCCGATGTTCTCGACCGTGTGGTACGCGAGCAGCCGCTTGAGGTCGTGCTGCATCAGCGCGTACAGCACGCCCAGCACGGCGGTCGCCCCGCCCGCCAGCAGCACCAGGAAGCCCGACCACCACTGCGCCTCGCCGGACAGTTCGAAAGCGATGCGGATGAAGCCGTACACGGCGACCTTGGTCATTACGCCGCTCATCAGCGCGGAGACGTGGCTGGGCGCCGCCGGATGCGCGAGCGGCAGCCACGCGTGCAGCGGGACGATGCCGGCCTTGGAACCGGCGCCCAGCAATGCGAGCACGAGCACCGGCAGCGTGGTCGCGGGTCCATGGGCTGCCGCGCGCATGGCGTCGAACGTGTAGTCCCCTCCTGAGGACGCCAGCAGGCCAAAGCAAAGGAGCAGCGCCAGGGTTCCAAGGCTTGCCATCACGAGATAAACGTAGCCGGCGCGCGCGTTGTCGTGCTCCTGGTGGTGCGCCATCACCAGCGCCCAGGATGAGAGCGACATGAACTCCCAGGACAGCAGGAAGCTGAAGGCGTCGTCCGCCAGCACGACCAAGTTCATGCCGGCGAGGAACAGCGGATAGAACGGCAGCACGCGTCCCGGGGCGGGCTCGTGGCGCCCGTAGCCGAGGGCGAAGAGCGACGCCGCCGCGCCGCCGAGTCCGATCACGAACGCGAAGAAGGCGGACAGCGCATCGAGCCGGAACAGCGCGCCCTGCCACGGCAGGCCGAGCGGCAGCCAAGCCGTGGACGGCGCGGCCGCCGGGTCGAGCAGGTGAGTGAGCGCGAGCGCCGCCATTGCCGAGCACAGCAGCAATGCGGTGCCGTACACGAGGAGCCGCCCCGCGGCACGGCGCCCGAGCGCGATGCCGGCTAGCGCGGTCGCCAGCAATGCGGCAATGCCTGCCAGGAGCCCGGTGATCTCGGACATCAGGCCGGGTCCCGGAGGGTCGCCGCGGCCTTGAGGCGCACGCCGCGCCCGCCGCCCGGGCTCCCTGCGCCCTCGCCGATCAGTTCGATCCCGGCCCGGTCGAGCGCGGCGATCAGCTTCATCAGCGAATCCACGTTGCCGCGGATCACGCCGTCACTCGCTTCCATGCGCTGGATCGTCGGCACGGACAACCCCGCCCGCTCCGCCAGCTCGCGCTGGTCGATGCCGAGCAGGGCGCGCGCGGCGCGCAGTTGCGGCGCGGAAATCAAGGGAACTGCAGCTTGACCAGGCGCATAGGCTGTCTTATGCGCCAATGATATATCTTGATGTCCAAGCTATCAATTATGCAGCTTGGAAGCTCAGCAGCAGGCCAGCCATCCTTCAGGACAGGGCCGGTCCCCGTGACCGGCGCGCGAACCACAATGCAAGGCAAGCGAATGCAGCGGCACCCAGCAACCAGGAGCCGACTTCGCCTGCCCAGGCATGGCCGAGGCCGTCCGGCCTGCGCCCCAGCACGAAAGCGGCTCCTGCGAGGCCGACGCCCAGCAGCCCCTCCCCGCCCACGAAGCCAGAGCCCAGCAGCACGCCGCGGTTGATGCGCTGCTCCGCGACGGTTGCCTCCCGCCTGCGCGTCAGCAGCAGGCGCAGCAGGCCGCCCAGGAAGATGGGCGTCATCGTCGAGAGCGGCAGGTAGACGCCCACCGCGAACGGCAGCGACGGAATGCGCAGCAGTTCGGCGGCCAGCGCGATGCCGACGCCGATGCCGACCAGCCCCCAGGGCAGCGAACGGTCGATGACGCCGTCGATGACGAGCTTCATCAGCGTCGCCTGCGGCGCCGGCAGGTCCTTGCCGCCGAACCCGAAAGTCTCTGCCAGCAGCAGCACCGAAAGGCAGACAAAGGTCGCGGAGGTCAGCACACCCGCGAGCTGTGCCAGCTGCTGGTTGCGCGGTGTCGCGCCGAGCAGGTAGCCGGTCTTGAGATCCTGCGAAGTGTCGCCCGAGATGGACGCAGCGATCGCGACCACGCAGCCGACCATGAGCGCGGCCGCCTTGCCGGTCGCATCGGTCCAGCCGAGTGCGAGGAAGATGGTCGCCGTGCCGAGCAGCGCCGCGATGGTCATGCCGGAGGTCGGGTTGCTGGTGACGCCCACGAGGCCCACGATGCGCGCCGCGACCGTGACGAAGAAGAACGCAAAGACGACGACGCAGAGCGCCGCGACGAACTGGCGTGGCACGCCCTCGATGACGCTGAACACCTGCGGCACCAGCGCCATCACCAGCAGGATCGCGAGCACCCCGGCAGCGAGCGCCCACAGCGGCAGGTCCTGCGCCGTGCGCGACACCTGCGCGCGGCCGGCGTCCGAAGTCCGGAACCCGCGCGCGCCGGCGCGAAAGCTCTGGATCATCACCGGGATGGAGCGGATCAGCGTCAGGATGCCGGCCGCCGCGACCGCGCCCGCACCGATGTAGCGGATGTAGCGGTTCCAGATCTCGCCCGCGGACATCGCCGCGATCGTCTTGACGGCTTCCGGGAAAAGCGGCTCCACGCGCGGCTCGCCCCAGATCGCGATCCCCGGGATCAGCACCAGCGACGCCAGCAGGCCGCCGCCCACCATGACGGTGGCGACACGCGGCCCGAGGATCCAGCCGACGCCGAAGAGCGCGGCGGAGAGATCCAGGCCGACCTGCGCCTTGGGCAGCAGCGGCAGCTTCAGCGACAGGCTGTCCGGAATCAGTCTGGCCCAGGACGTGAGCGCCTTGAACAGCGCGCCGATGCCGAGGCCGAAGAACACGTGCGAGGCCTGCGCGCCGCGCTGCTGGCTCGCCTTCAGCACCTCCGCGCAGGCCGTGCCTTCCGGGTACGGCAGCTTGCCGTGCTCGCGCACGATCAGGTAGTCGCGCAGCGGGATCATGAACAGCACGCCCAGCACGCCGCCGCAGAGCGCCAGCAGTACCATCTGCAGCAGTTCCGGCGCCATGCCCCACATGAAGAGCGCCGGCAGCGTGAAGATCACGCCCGAGGCCAGCGAGCTCGAGGCGGAGCCCGTGGTCTGCGAGATGTTCGCCTCGAGGATCGTGCCTGGCCGGCCAAACTGCGCCAGTAGCCGGAAGATCGCGACGGTCATGACCGCGACCGGGATGGAGGTGCTGACGGTGAGCCCGGCGCGCAGGCCCAGATAGGCGTTGGCCGCCCCGAAGACGATGCCGAAGAGCACACCGAGTCCCAGGGCCTTGAACGTCAGTTCGCGCATCGGGATCTCCGGCGCGTGACCGCGCGCCCCGAGGCGATTCTAGATCATGCGGGCAGGAGGCCCGCCATCAGCCCCGCAGGCGGTAGAGGGCGGAGATACGGTAGTCGAGATGCAGGCGGCAGGATCGCCGCCCCGCGCCACCCTGCGCCCGGGTCCCGCCGCATTCCAGGCTGCCCTCGGCATGATTGCCGGAGGCCTCGAGCAGCGGGCGGACGACGGAGTTCAGGTCGAAGGTCCCGTCGCAGTCCCCGATCGGGCAGGAGAACTCGAAACTCGCCGGCGCGGGCGAATGAAGCGCGTGCAACTGCGCGGACGGCACGGACTCCTTGTCCGTGCCGAAACGCAGCTGCACGCGGACCAGGTCGACGTGCGGAAAGGCGCGGCGGATCGTCCCCGCCGCCGTGCGGCGGCGCAGGGATTCCTCGCGCCGCTGTTCCAGCGCCGAGCGGGTCGTGCGGGAGACGATCCGCAAATCAGCGCGCGCGGCCGTTGCGCTCTTTGGCCTGGGCCTCGCTGACCTTGAGGTCGCGACCCTCGAAATTCGTGCCGTTCAGCGCCTGGATGGCCTTGGCCGCATCGGCATTCGACATCTCGATGAAGCCGAAACCGCGCGGACGCCCGGTGTCGCGGTCGTTGATCAGGGCCAGCGAATCGATCGAACCGTGCGGCGCGAACAGGGCGCGCACCGATTCCTCGGTCGCGGAGAAGGGAAGATTGCCTACGAAAAGCTTGGTCATTGGGTTCACTCACTTGGAAAAAAGGCTATCGGCAGGTGGCTATCCACCCGCAGGTTCGGCAATGCTTCGGTGTGGCTGGACCTCGCCGGAAATCGCGCCGGATCGGCGCATCGGGCCAGGCAAGTCAGAACGGAGGGATCACCAGACGCGGCCATTGTAGCCGATTGGCGCGCCATCTGCTTGCCATTGATGCGGACCTCCGTCGCGCCATGATAAAGGGGCCGGGACTCCCGTGTCCCGGCCCCTTGCCTCTCGCGACGTACCGGTTCAGAACTCCTTGGTGAAGCGGACCCCGAACTCGCTGGCGTCGTTGCTGAGCATGATCAGCACGTAGTCGGTGACGTTCAGCCGCGCATTGTCATAGCGCTCGTCCGTGACGTTGCGGCCGTACGCGGCGACCGACCAGTCGCCGTCCGTGGGCCGGTAGCTGATGTCGAAGTTGATGATCTCGCGGCTGTCGATCTGCGTGAACCGGCCCGGATCGGAGCTCGGCTCGCCGAACATTTCGTCGCGGTACGAGTAATCGGCGCGCAGCGTGACCTGCCCGTTGCCGGCCGGGATCGTGAACTCCGGGCTGATCGAGAAAGTCAGCTCCGGCGTCAGCGGCGCGACCGCGGCCGGATTCGGGTCCTGGACGTCGGCGTCGATGTATCCGAGCGTCGAGTGCAGGCGGAAATTGTCGCTGACCAGCCAGGTGCCTTCCCACTCGATGCCCTGCGAGACCTGGTCCACGATGATGTTCACCGTGTTGAAGCCGGCGCCCGAGGTCGTGCTGACCTGGTACGGCAGGTCCTTGTAGTCGGTGTAGAAGACCGCGATGCTCATCTCCAGATTGTCGAACGGCTGGCCCTTGAGGCCGATCTCGTAGTTCTGTGCGGTGACGTTGTCGTTGGCCAGGAAGCAGTACGGCGCGCCGCCGAAGAACCAGCCGAACAGGCAGAACGGCCGCGGCGGGAACTGGCCGGACTGGTAGCCGCTCTGGATCGTGCCGTAGGCCGTCATGCGGTCACTGAACTTGTATGAGGCCGACAGGTCCCAGCTCGTCTCCGACCAGTCGCGGCTCTGCGTTTCGTCGAGCACGCCCGGAATCAGGATGGTGCGCGCCGTCTTGTCGTCGCGCGTGTGGCGCACGCCGGCCGCGATGCGAAGCGCGTCGGAAACGCTGTAGCCGACATTGGCGTAGGCCGCCTGGCTCTCCAGGTCCTGCCCGAGGAAGAAGAAGCCGCCGCCGCCGCCGTTGAAGGTGTAGGGGAACTGGGTGTTGCCGCCGTCCTCCTCGAAGTGGTAGAGACCGGCGACGTAGTCCCAGGCGCCGACCTCGCCGCTGAACTGCAGCTCGAAGGATGTCTGGTCGGCCTCGCCGTCCTCGGGGAAGGTCAGGAAGTCGTCGAAGAAGCCGTCGTCGTCCAGGCCCGACGAATACTCGGAACTGCGGTCGCTGGCGATCAGCCGCACGTTCAGGTTGTCGTTCGCCTTGAAGTCCATCGTCAGCGATACGCCCATGGCCTCGTTGGTCACGGCGATCTGCTCGGACTGCCCGGTGTTGTTGTCGTAGGGGTCCGCGGCGCCGTCGGAGTTCCGGTAGCCGGCGGCGTACAGGGCGCCGGTGTAGGTGCCGTTGGTCAGTTCCAGCTCGTCGATCAGCGTGTCATACGGCCGCAGGCCGTTGTCGCCCTCGTTGGCGTCCACCGCGAGCAGAAACGACAGCCGGTCGGTCGGCTCCCACAGCACGGCGACGCGCCCCGACACGTCCTGAAGTTCGCCCACTTCCTTGCGCGGGTTGTCCAGCAGCAGGAAGTCGCCGAGCCCGTCGCGGCGCTGGAAGGCGCCGGTGAAAGACACGGCGACCTGGTCGGACAGCCGCACGTTGGCATAGCCCTCGGCATTCAGCCGGCCGCGCGAACCGGCCGTCAGCGACACCTTGCCGCCTTCTTCGCCCGGCTTGCGCGTGATGATGTTGATGGCGCCGCCGATGGAGTTGCGCCCGTAGAGCGTGCCCTGCGGGCCGCGCAGCACTTCCACGCGCTCGATATTGGCGAGGCTCCAGTTCTGGCCCACCTGCCGGCCCAGGTAGACGCCGTCCACGTACACGCCGACGCCCGGGTCGGTGGTGATCAGGTGGTCCTGGATGCCGATGCCGCGGATGAACGGATTGGCGGAGGACGTGTGACCCGCGGAAAAGCCGGTCACGTTCAGGTTCGGCACGAACTTGCCGATGTCGGTCAGGTCCGTGATGCCCTGCCGCTCGATGGTGTCGGCACTGAACGCGCTGATCGCAACCGGCACTTCGTAGATGCTCTGTTCGCGCTTCTGCGCGGTGACGATCACGGGCTCGAACATGTCCTGCGCGAAGGCCGCAGGACTGAATGCGAGGCCCGCGATCGGGGCGGACGTCATCAGCGCCGCCAGCTTCTTCTTGTTCATGGAATCTCCCCAGGTAAAGGCGGAAGGATGGCGCCGATCATATTCCAGTTGGCGCCGGGCGTGTCTAGGCCACCCCGATGTCCTCGTTCCAGACCTCGGGATAGGTGCGGATCCAGTCCCCCAGCAGGCGGACACATTCCTCCGAATGCAGGTCGACGACCCGCACCCCGTGCTGCCGCAGCCAGTCGAGGCCGCCCGCGAAATTGACCGACTCGCCGACCACCACCGTGCCGATGTTGAACTGCCGCACCAGCCCGCTGCAGTACCAGCAGGGCGCCAGCGTCGTGACCATGACCTTGTCGCGGTAGGACCGCTGCCGGCCGGCCTTGCGGAATGCATCCGTCTCGCCGTGCACCGAGGGGTCGCCCTCCTGGACCCGGCGGTTGTGGCCGCGGCCCAGCAGCCTTCCCTGGCCGTCGAACAGCGCCGCCCCGATGGGGACGCCGCCCTCGGCCAGGCCCTGCCTCGCCTCCTCGATCGCCACGGCAAGCATCGCCTGCCAGTCCGGCGTCACGGGGGGCAGCGCCGCATCGGGTTGTTCGGGTGGGTGGTCCAGTCCGCCTTTTCGGTGGTGACCGCGCGGCCCGTGCGCGGATCCACGCCCTGCGTCAGTTGCACCATCGTGATGCAGTCCGGCACCGGGCAGACGCTGACGCAGAGGTTGCAGCCGACGCATTCCTCGTCGATGACCTCGAAGCGCCTGGTGCCGTTCACCGTGCTGGTGATCGCCTGGTGCGAGGTGTCCTCGCAGACGATGTGGCAGCGGCCGCATTTGATGCACATGTCCTGGTCGATGCGCGCCTTGACGACGTAGTTGAGATTCAGGAACTGCCAGTCGGTGACATTGGGCACCGCGGCGCCAATGAACTGGTCGACGCGCGAATACCCCTTGTGCGCCATCCAGGTCCTCAGCCCATCGACCATCTCGTCGATGATCTTGAAGCCGTAGGTCATGGCGGCGGTGCAGACCTGTACGTTCGCGGCACCGAGCGCCATGAACTCGACCGCGTCGCGCCATACCGTGATGCCGCCGATGCCGGAGATCGGCAGGCCGCTTGTTTCCTTGTCGCGGGCGATCTCCGCCACCATGTTGAGGGCGATCGGCTTCACCGCGGGCCCGCAATAGCCGCCGTGCGTGCCTTTGCCGTCAGTATGCGGCGCCGGGGCCATGACGTCGAGATCGACGCCCATGATCGAGTTGATGGTGTTGATGAGCGACACGGCGTCGGCGCCGCCGCGCTTCGCCGCGCGCGCCGGCTGACGGACGTCGGTGATGTTGGGCGTCAGCTTGACGATGACCGGCATGCGGGTGTGCTGCTTGCACCAGCGCGCCACCATCTCGACGTATTCCGGGACCTGGCCGACCGCCGAGCCCATGCCGCGCTCGGACATGCCGTGCGGGCAGCCGAAGTTCAGCTCAACGCCGTCCGCACCCGTATCCTCGACCCGGGTCAGGATCGCCTTCCAGCTTTCCTCGGTGCAGGGGACCATCAGCGAGACCAGCAGCGCCCGG
>DASTOQ010000078.1:0-25588 GCA_035720205.1 Steroidobacteraceae bacterium
ACGTCTGGCAGAACGTGCCGACGTCCAGCATCGCCTACGCGCGTGGCGGGTTCATCAATGCGACCGGCAGTTTCACCGACGGCGACGTGGATACGGCCGCCGAGTACGCGGCGGTCGAGGCGAGCTGCGCGAGCGGCGCCCAGAACCCCGTCGTGTACGATGACGACGGCGTGATCTTCGCCGATCTCGGCATCGACACCACGTCGGTGCTGGGAATTGCCGGGCCCTGCGCCCTGAGCGCCGCCAACATCACTTCGGGTTTCGTCGTCCTGAACGGCCTGTTCCAGGACGGCAGCCCGTCGGACCCGGACCCGGCCACCTTCGATGCGGCGATCATCCACGAGATCGGCCATTTCTCTGGCCTCGACCATTCCCAGATCAACGTGAACTGCGTGTCGCCGGCTTCCTGCGGCCAGGACGATCTCGCGGGGCTGCCGACCATGTTCCCGTTCCTCATCCACTCTTCGCAGGGCCAGCTGTCGGTGGACGACGTGGCGTGGATCTCCCGGCTCTACCCCGCTGCGAGCTTTGCAACGACGCATGGCACCCTCAGCGGCATCGTGTTCTTCAGCGACGGCGAGTCCCACGCCCAGTTCGTCAATGTCATCGCGCGGCCGATCGATACCGGCGGCAACCAGGACCGCCGCAGCGCGGTTTCCGTGATGTCGGGCTACAAGTTCCGCGCGATACACGGCAACCCGCTGACTGGCGACGGGCCGAGCCCGTTCGGCACCGCGTCCCCGGGCGATATCGGCCTGTTCGAGATTCCGGTCCCTGCGGGGAGCTATACGGTGGAAGTCGAGAGCGTCCATCCGGAATTCACCGACGGTTCGGGCATCGGCGGCTACCGGATCGCGATGCCGGGCACCGCGCCGCCGCCCATCGGCCCGATCGTGGTGACGGCAAACGCCACGAACTCGGGCAACCACGTGATCCTGATCGGTACAGCCCCGCGCTTCGACCAATTCGAGGGACCGTGAGGCCCCGCTCCCGGATTGCCGCGCGCAAGCTCGCTGCGGCCGCGATCCTGGCGCTGGCAGCGGGCTGTGGTGGCGGGGGCGGCGGGGGCGGCGGTGCGCAACCGCCGCCGCCGCTGGTCATCACCACGACCACCCTGCCGGGCGGAACGATCGGGGTGCCGTACAACCGCACCGTCACGGCGACGGGCGGCACGCCCCCGCGGACTTTCAGCCTCATGGGATCGCTGCCGGCGGGGTTGACGCTCGCCACGGCGACCGGCGTCATCAGCGGAACGCCCACCGGGCCCGAGGGCACGTCCGCCTTCGCCATCGTCGTGGCCGATGCCGGAACGCCGCAGCAGAGTCTCACGCAGGGGCTCAGCATCGCGATCAGTGCCACCAGCCTGGGGCGCAACGATTCGATCGCAACCGCGACGACGATCGGCAACGGCGGCTTCACCGCCTCGATCAGCCCCAGCGGCGATCCGAACACCGTATTCAGCCCCGACCAGGATTTCTACCGCATCGTGACGACCGCGGCGTCCACCATCACGGTGGATATCGATTCCACGGATTCCGGCAACGGTGCGATCGACCCGGTGATCGAGATCGTCAACAGTTCGGGCACGCGCCTCAACACCTGCGCGCTGCCGGGAGAAACGACGTTTACCTCGCCCTGCGTGCATGACGACGAGG
This sequence comes from Steroidobacteraceae bacterium, assembly GCA_035720205.1. Taxonomy (GTDB): domain Bacteria; phylum Pseudomonadota; class Gammaproteobacteria; order Steroidobacterales; family Steroidobacteraceae; genus SCUD01. The sequence continues at coordinate 1,656 of DASTOQ010000078.1, forward strand.
AACTGGGCGTACTGCGTGATCCGCTGTTGCGCGTCCAGGTCGGCGCCGGCGCCACGATTTTCGTGCGCGTGCTCGACTGGCGCGGCGACGCCCGGCCTGACGCGTTCTACAACATCCACATCAGCGGCGTGAACTGAGTACCGGCGGTTGCGGGTATCATGCGCGCCTTCGACGGCACACGCGAACCGCAACCATGAAGCACGCCAGCATCCTTGCCACGATCGGCCGCACGCCGGCCATCAAGCTGAATCGCCTCGCGCCCGCCGGCGTGGACGTCTGGGTCAAGCTCGAGGCCTTCAATCCGCTCGGCTCGGTCAAGGACCGCCTGGCGCTCGGCGTCATCGAAGCGGCGGAACGCGACGGCAGCCTCAAGCCCGGCCAGACCGTGGTCGAGGCGACTTCCGGCAACACCGGCATCGGCCTCGCCATGGTCTGCGCCGCGAAAGGCTACCCGCTCGTGATCACGATGGCAGAGAGCTTTTCGGTCGAACGCAGGAAGCTGATGCGCTTCCTCGGCGCGAAGGTCGTGCTGACGCCCGCGGCGCTGAAAGGCACCGGGATGGTGCAGAAGGCGCGCGAGCTCGCCGAGGCGAACGGCTGGTTCTGGACCCGGCAGTTCGAGAACGAGGCGAATCCCGACTTCCACTCGAAGACCACGGCGCGCGAAATCCTCGAGGACTTCAGCGGCGAGCGCCTCGACTGGTGGGTGACCGGCGCCGGCACCGGCGGCACGCTGCTGGGGGTCGCGCGCGTGCTTCGGCGGGAGCGGCCGGAGGTGAAGATCGGCGTCTGCGAGCCGGACAACGCGCAGATTCTCGCCAGCGGCCATGCGCAAATGCGCAACCCGGACGGCACGCCGGCCGAGAGCCATCCGGCCTGGCGGCCGCACCTGCTGCAGGGCTGGACGCCGGACTTCGTGCCGAAGATCAGCGGCGACGCGCTCGCCGGCAAGTTCGTGGACGAGCTGCTGCCGGTGACGGGCAACGACGCGATGCGCCTGTCACGCGAACTCGCGCAGCAGGAGGGCATCTTCGCCGGGACTTCGGGCGGCGGCACGCTGGCTGGCGCACTGCGCATCGCCGAGCGTTCGCCGCAGGGCACCGTGATCCTCGCGATGCTGCCGGACACGGCCGAGCGTTACCTGTCGACGCCGCTGTTCGAGCAGGTCGGCGCCGACATGGACGAGTCCGAGTGGGCGCTGTCGAGATCGACGCCTGGCGCGCGCTTCGACGGCCGGGCGGTGCCGGCCCCGGCCGCGGCACCGGCGGCAATCGATCCCGGGGCAGAGCGCCTGGTCGAGCGGCTGCTGGCCGATCCCGCGAAGCCGATCGCGTTCTTCGCCCTGCAGTGGTGCGAGTTCTGCTGGTCGGTGCGGCGGCTGCTGCAGGCCGCGGGCGTCGCCTTCGAATCAGTGGACCTCGACGCGGTCGCGATGCAGGAGGGGGACCTGGGCGCGAAGGTCCGCGCGGTGCTCGCCAAGCGCCTCGGCACGCCGACGATCCCGCAGATCTTCGTCGGCGGCGAGCACGTCGGCGGCGCGACCGAGACGATGGACGCCTTCAACTCCGGAAGGCTGCAGGAGCTCTTCCGCAGGCATGGCGTGGCCTTCGATGCCGGCTTTCGCGCCGATGCCTATTCCTTCCTGCCACAGTGGCTGCAGAAGCGGTCCCTCTAAGGGCGATGTATTGACGTGTCAGGCACGTTCCGCTCCGCGCTGCGGGCCCTGGTACGCGGCGGCCGCGCGCCCCGGCGGGTGGCGAACGTTCTCGTCGCCTGCCTGCTGCCGTGGATCGGCCCGGCCGTGGCCGCCGATGCCGGCGGGCCCGGGCCTGCGTTGCGCCAGTTGCTCGCCGGGCGGCAGCATCCGTATCTCGCGGCGGCCGACTTCACGCGCGAATACGACGTGCTCGCGCAGGTCTATGGGTCGCGCAATCATGCCCCGCTCTGGAGCGCCGGCGCGCGGGCGACACCGCAGGCCATCGGCCTGCTGCATGCCCTGGAGGCCGCGCCGGCGCGCGGCCTGCGCAGCGGCGATTACGAACCGGGCACGATCAGTGCAAGACTCGGCGAGCTGCGCTCATCCCCCGCGCAGGTCGCGCAGTTCGACCTGGCGCTTTCCATCGTCGCGGTCCGCTTCCTGAGCGACCTGCATTTCGGCCGGGCGACCCCGCAGGCCGCGGGATTCCACCTGGAAGTGGAGCCGACGCGGCTCGACCTCGCGCAGACCCTGGCGCGGCTGGCCGCCAGCGCATCGGTCAAGTCGACGCTCGACGGCGTCGAGCCGCCATTCACCCACTACCGCCTGCTGCGCGAGGCCCTGGCCCGGTACCGCGAACTCGCAGGCGACACGGGCCTGCACCGGCTGCCGCCATTCGCAGGACGCTCCCTGAAGCCCGGCGACCCCTATGCGGGCGCCGCGCAATTGAGGCGCCTGCTGGGGGCGCTCGGCGACCTGCCGGCGGACCAGGCATTCATGGCTGATCCGTTCATCGGGCCGGAGCTCGTCGCCGCTATCGAGCAGTTCCAGCGGCGCCATGGCCTGGCCGTGGACGGCATCATCGGCAGGCGGACTTTCGCGGAACTCACCCGGCCGCTCGCGGCGCGGCTGCGGCAGATCGAGCTGACGCTCGAGCGCTGGCGCTGGCTGCCCCATTTCGAGACTCCGCCGATCGTGGTCAACATCCCGCAATACCGCCTGTTCGCATTCCACACTCGCGTCGATCGCGAGGCCGAGATCGTGGGCATGGACGTGATCGTTGGCCAGTCGTTTCCGGGGAGCCGCACGCCGGTCTTCACCGAGGAGATGCAGCAGGTCGTCTTCCGCCCGTACTGGGACGTGCCGCACTCGATCACGGTCCGCGAGATGCTGCCGGCCATCCGGCGCAATCCGGACTATTTTGCGCGCCACAGGCTGGAGATCGTGCGCGGAGCCGGTGACGATGCGGTGCCGGTGCCGACGACGCCGGAGAACGTCGTTGCGCTCGCCGCGGGATCGCTGCGGCTGCGCCAGCGGCCGGGTCCGGACAATTCCCTCGGGCTGGTCAAGTTCGTGCTGCCGAACGCCTTCAATGTCTACCTGCACGCGACCCCGGCGCACGAGCTGTTCGGCGAGTCGCGCCGGGCCTTCAGCCATGGCTGCATCCGCGTCAGGGACCCGGTGGCGCTCGCCGAGCACGTGTTCCACGACCAGCCGGAGCCGTGGTCGCGCGAGCGCATCGAGTTCGCGATGCGCGAGGGGCCGGATTCACAGCGCGTGACGCTGGCGCGGCCGGTGCGCGTGTTCGTGGTCTACGGGACGGCGGTGGCGACCGAGGCGGGAAGGGTGCTCTTCTTCGACGACGTCTACGGCCACGACCGCAGGCTGGAGGCGCTGCTCGGGCTCGAGCCGGTGACGTGAACCGGCGCAGCCGCTACCAGTAGCGGACCCGGCCCGTGTCGACGTGGACGAAGTCGGAGGCGGCGTAGTAGCCGACGCCTCCGCGCTTCAGCGACACCGCGAGCTGGTGCAGCTTCTTCGTCTGGAATCCCGGCAGGCGGATGTCGATCGCCTTGCCATCCATGTGCAGGCTGCGGGTGGCGACTCCGCTCGAGCGCGCGTTCAGCATGCCGTTGGTCTTCGGCGAGCGGTAGCCCGAAATGACGTGGAAGGGGTCGGCCCGGCCGGCGAGCGCCTGCAGCTCGTGCAGCAGGTCGAGGAGTGCGGGATCGATCGGGTGGATGTCGCCGGTGCGGTGGTCGCGCAGCACGCGGGCGACCTGCTCGAGGCCGATCGCGTCGTAGCTCCCGGCCTGGAAGTAGGAGACCGCCAGGCTCTCGCCCGTATGCGTGTTCAGGAATGCGAGCTTGCGCGACTCGGTCATGGCGAGCGCCGGGCCTGCGGCGAAAGCCGCGGCGGCCCCGACTCCGCTGCGCAGCAGGTGGCGGCGCGAAATCAACCTCGTCCTCACTTGTTCTCGGGCTTGTGGCAATCCATGCATTTCACCGGCGCATTCTTGCCCTTGGCATTCTCGGACTTGTGGCAGTCGATGCAGGTTCCCGACTGCGCCATGGGTTCGTGGAGTTTCTCGGGCCTGGAGGGGTGATGGCATGTCGTGCAGTCGTTGCCGGCCCGCGTAGCATGAAGCTTGTGCTCGAACCGTACGCCGCCCAACGGCGAACCTGTGAGCACGATCACATCCTTGGGTACCGCGGCCTTCGCTGCGGCGGGTGCCGGCTCCTGCGGAGCGGACTGAATCGCCGGGGCCGGCGCTGCCGCCGCTGCCGGTGTTTGCACCGGTGCCGGCTGCGTCGCGGTCGGCGGTGGCGACACCGCCTTCGGCTGGGGCGCCGGCGCGGCGGCTGCAGGCGCGGGCGCCGGTTCCTGCGCGGCGGTCTGCGCGACCGCCTCGGGCTGGGCTGGCGGCGCTGCCTCGGGAGCCGGTGCGGGTTCCGCGGCCGGCTGCTGGGCCGGCGGGCTCGCCTGGCTGGCGCTCTCCGGGGCGGACTGGTCGGAGCAGCCGCCGAGCACGAGAACGAATGAGAGGGCGACCCATCCTGATGATCTGTTCATCGCGGTCTCCTTGGAGCGGATGGGAAATCCAAACGGCCCTTGCTGTCAAGGGAAGGGTGCGGGCGCGGCGCGGGTTCCCGACGAGCCGGTCCGGCCGCCGGCTTCAGTCCTCGATCAGGAAGCTCCGCAGCTGCTCGCTGCGGCTCGGGTGGCGCAGCTTGCGCAGCGCCTTGGCCTCGATCTGGCGGATGCGTTCGCGGGTGACGTCGAACTGCTTGCCCACTTCCTCGAGCGTGTGGTCGGTCGAGAGGTCGATGCCGAAGCGCATGCGCAGCACCTTGGCCTCGCGCGGCGTGAGCTGGGACAGCACGCCATGCACGGTCTCGCGCAGCGACTCGACGGTCGCGGAATCGAGCGGGCTCTCGGCCGCGCTGTCCTCGATGAAGTCGCCCAGGTGCGAGTCCTCGTCGTCGCCGATGGGCGTCTCCATCGAGATCGGCTCCTTGGCGATCTTCAGCACCTTGCGGACCTTGTCCTCGGGCATCTCCATGCGCTCGGCCAGCTCGTCCGGGGTCGGCTCGCGGCCCATCTCCTGCAGCATCTGCCGCGAGATGCGGTTGAGCTTGTTGATGGTCTCGATCATGTGCACCGGGATGCGGATGGTGCGGGCCTGGTCGGCGATCGAGCGCGTGATGGCCTGGCGGATCCACCAGGTCGCGTAGGTCGAGAACTTGTAGCCACGGCGGTATTCGAACTTGTCCACCGCCTTCATCAGGCCGATGTTGCCCTCCTGGATCAGGTCCAGGAACTGCAGGCCGCGGTTGGTGTACTTCTTGGCGATCGAGATCACCAGGCGCAGGTTGGCCTCGACCATCTCCTTCTTGGCGCGGCGCGCCATGGCCTCGCCGGTCGCGATGTCGCGGTTGACCTGCTTCAGCTCCTGGATCGAGCGGGCGAGGCGCTTCTCGAGCGCGCGCAGCTCCTGCTGGCGGCGCACGACTTCTTCCTTCTGCCGGCCGAGCGGGGCGGAGTGCTTGCGCTTGGCGCGGATGTGCTTGTCGATCCAGCGGACGTTGGTCTCGTTCTTCGGAAAGGTCGCGATGAAGTCCTTGCGCGGCATCCCGGCCTGGCGCACGCAGATCATCATGATCTCGCGCTCGAGGCGGCGGACTTCGTCCACGTGGCTGCGCAGGTGCAGCACCAGCGCGTCGAACATCTTCGGCGCGAGCTTCAGCTCCATGAACTGGGAAGCGATGCGCTTGCGCGCACGCACGATCTTCGGCTCGCGCGCGCCGCGCGCGGTGGCGAGCCCCTTGCCGATCGTGTGGTGCAGGCGCGCGAGCGCGGCGAAGCGCCGCGCCGTCTCCTCCGGATCCGGCCCGGTGTCGACGGCTTCCTCCTCCTCGCTCTCGGCGTCCTCGGTCTCCTCGTCGTCCTCGGGCTCCTTCTCTTCCTTGCGCAGCACCGCCTTGGGGTTGTGCGGCTGGGCGATCTCGTCCGGTGCGTTCGGGTCGATGAAGCCGACGATGATGTCGGTGATGCGGCCCTGGCCGGCCTTGACCGGCTCGTAGGCGGCAAGCAGGTAGTCGTAGGTCGGCGGGTACCAGGCGAGCGCGGTGCGCACCTGGTCGAGGCCTTCCTCGATGCGCTTGGCGATGCGGATCTCGCCCTCGCGCGTGAGGAGCTCGACGGTGCCCATCTCGCGCATGTACATGCGCACCGGGTCGGTGGTGCGGCCGAACTCGGAATCGGCGATCGCGAGCGCGGCGGCCGCTTCCTCCACGGCCTCCTCGTCGGGCGCGGACGCATCCGTCAGCAGCAGCGCCTCGGCATCCGGCGGTTTCTCGTACACCGTGATGCCCATGTCGTTGATCGTGTTGACGATGTCTTCGATCTGCTCGGGATCGACGATCTCGGGCGGCAGGTGGTCGTTGACCTCGGCATAGGTCAGGTAGCCCTGTTCCTTGCCACGCGCGATCAGCAGCTTGAGCTGCGACTGGCGGTCTTCGGGGATGGCCGGGAGCTTTTTCTCGCTCAAACGCGATTCCTCGGGGGACAGGGGGGCGGCCGCAAAATAGCCGGGCATTATACGTGGGGGCGGTCCCGGGGCGAAGCAACAGCCCCGGCTCAGCGCCCGGGCGGCTTGCCCCTGGCGCCCAGAAGTCCTTGAAATTCCTTCTGTTCCTGCTCGGTCAGCCGGCGCTCGCGGGCCAGCTCGATAAGCTCATTGAGTCGTTTCTCCGGCCCGAGTTCCGCGCCGATCCGCTCGAGCAGCGTGGCCAGTTCCCGCCCGGCCGCGCGCGCGTCCCGGACCAGCGACTCCTCGCCCGCCAGTTCGGCGATGCGCGCGCCCTCCGGGCGCTCGCGCCAGCGTTCCACCAGCTGTGCCGTCGACAGGCCGGGCTCGGCCCGGGCCGACTCGAGCAGTTCGCGCAGCACGGCAAAGCCCTTGTGGTCCGCCGACAGCCAGTGCGGGACCGAGGTCACCGCGCGCGCCGCTCCCGGGTGGTGCAACAGCAGCAGGATGGCCTGCGTGAGCAGCGGCTGCCGGCCCGCGGAGCGCGCAGGCTTGCCGCCGCGCCCGGGCCGCGGCCGGCCCGCCGCCCAGGCGCCGCGCGAGTCGTCGGGCCGCGCCCGCAGCAGTTGCGCCAGCCGTCCGGCGGGCATCTTCACCTCCGCCGCGAGCCGCTCGAGCAGCAGTTCCCGGTACACGCCCTCCGGCACGCGTGCGAGCAGCGGACGCGCGAGCTCGGCGAGTCGCGCGCGTCCGTCCAAGCTCGTGAGATCCGCCTGGGTCGCGAGCTGCGTGACCAGGAACTCCGAGATCGGCGTCGCCGCGGCGATGCGCGCCACGAATGCCTGCGCGCCTTCGGTGCCCACCAGCGTGTCCGGGTCGTGGCCCTCGGGCAGGAACAGGAAGCGCAGCTGGCGCCCGTCGCGGGCATGCTCGAGCGCGTTCTCGAGCGCCCGCCAGGCCGCCGCGCGCCCGGCGCGGTCGCCGTCAAAGCAGAACACCACCTCGCTGGTGACGCGGAACAGGCGGTTGAGGTGCTCGGGCGTGGTCGCGGTGCCGAGCGTCGCGACCGCGTACGCGATGCCCGACTGGGCGAGCCGCACCACGTCCACGTAGCCCTCGACCACCAGCAGGCGCTCGATCTTGCGCAGCGCCTGGCGCGCCTCGTACAGGCCGTACAGCTCGCGGCCCTTGTGGAACAGCGGGGTTTCGGGCGAATTCAGGTACTTCGGCTCGCCGGTGTCGAGGATTCGCCCGCCGAAGGCGATCGGCCGGCCGCGCGCATCGCGGATCGGGAACATGATGCGGTCGCGGAAGCGGTCGTAGCAGCCGCTCTCTCCCTTGCCGCTCCTCTCGATGACCAGGCCCGCCTCCAGCAGCAGGCGCTCGCGATCGGCGTTGCCGCCGAAGCGCCGGAGCAGCGCGTCCCAGGAGTCCGGCGCGTAGCCGATCGCGAACTTGACGCAGGTCTCGGTGGTGATGCCGCGCCCCGCCAGGTACTGCTTCGCGCGCGCCGACTCGCGCAGGTGGTCGCGCCAGAACTGCGTGACCTGCGCCAGCAGTTCATAGATGCCCTCGACGCGTTTCGGCCGCGCGCCATCGCCGCCTTCGCGCGGCACCTCGAGCCCGAGCCGCGAGGCGAGGTCGTCCACGGCGTCCGGGAACGGCAGCTTGTCGTGCTCCATCAGGAAGCCGAGCGCGGTGCCGTGCGCGCCGCAGCCGAAGCAGTGGTAGAACTGCTTGTCCGGGCTCACCCAGAACGACGGCGTCTTCTCGTTGTGGAACGGGCAGCAGGCCTTCCACTCGCGTCCGGCCTTCTTGAGCTGCACGCGCGAGCCGATCAGCTCCACGATGTCGGTGCGCGCGATCAGCTCGTCGATGAAGGCTTGCGGGATGCGTCCGGCCATGGTGCACGATAGCTCAGGTCGGGAGCGGCCGGCCGGCGATCCAGCCCTGCGTGCGCATCCGTTCGACCAGCTCGAGCGCCGCCGCGCGGCCCTCGCGCGTGTGGACGGCGAGCAGCAGCGCGTCGCCCGGCCGCGCCCAGGCCAGCGCCAGGCGCACGGCCGAGATCTCGTCCGCCGCGTCCGCGATCGAGCCCGGCGCCACGCCCGCGCGCCCGAGCGCGCGACGCAGGATGGCGGGTACCTCGCCGGCGCCGCGTCCGCGCAGGTATCCCGCCAGTTCCTTGACGACGACCAGGTCCGGTCGTGCCGCGGCCGCGACGGCGGCGAGGCGGTGAAGATCCGCATCCTCGCGGTTGCCCGCCTGGCCGAGCAGGATCGCGAGCCGCCCGCGCCCGCGCAACCTCAGTGCGAAGTCCACCAGCCCGGCGAGCGCCGCCGGGTTGTGCGCGAAGTCCACCACCAGGTTGAGGCCCCCGAACTCGTAGCGCATGAGCCGCCCCGGGTTGTCCGCGGGATCCGCGCCGAAGCGCGCGAACACCGCGGCGATGGCGGCAGGCGCGATGCCGAGGCCTGCGGCCGCGAGCGCCGCGGCCGCGAGATTCGAGACGTTGAACGCCGAGTGCCCGCCGGCAGCCAGCGGCATGGCGGCGATGCCGCCGAGGTCGTGGTCGGAGCCGGCGTGCGTGAGCACGAGGCGCCCGTTTGCGACCGCGCAGGCGGCGCCGCCCGCCGCCCGGTGCGCGGCGAGGATGCGCCGGGTGGCGTCGCGCGCGAACCAGGCGAGTGGCTTGCCCGCTGTCGGTGCCGACTTCGAGAGCGTCGCGTCGTCCGCATTCACCACCAGCAGCCCGCCGCCGGGCAGGGCGCGGGCGACGGCGAGCTTCACTTCGGCGAGACCCGCCAGGTCGTGCACGCCGTATTCGCCGAAGTGATCCGCCGCGATGCTGGTGACGACCGCGACGTCGGCCCGCGGCACCGCCAGGCCACGGCGCAGGATGCCGCCGCGGGCGGTCTCGAGCACCGCGCATTCGACGCGCGCATCGCGCAGCACGCTGCGCGCGCCCGCCGGCCCGGAGTAATCACCCGCGGCCAGCGCCTCGCCGTCCACGAACACGCCGTCGGTGCAGCACCAGCCCGTCACGCGCCCGGCCTCGCGCGCGCAGGCCGCGATGAGCCGCACGACGGTCGTCTTGCCGTTGGTGCCGGTGACGAGTGCGACCGGGATGCCGTGCAGCGAGTCCCAGGGCAGCCGCGCGGGATCGGGCAGTCCCGCGAGCGGCCAGGTCCGTCCGCCGCGTCCGGCGCCGAGCGTGAATGCCTCGTCGTCCACGAGCCAGGGCAGACCACGCGCGCTGGCACCAGTGATCAGTGCTCGCAGCACCGGCTGCGCTTCGCGTTGCGCGCGGCGTGCGAGGCGCCGGATGGCGCCCGCCTCCTCGAGCGCGGGGGGTTCGGCCTCTTCCGGCTGTTCGGCCGCGAGCAGGGCAACCAGCTCGTCGCGCCGCGCCGGCTCCTGCTCGGCGAGCGCGGCCGCGAGCGCCCACTCGTTGACCTCGGTCGCGGTGAACAACTGGTCGGGCGGCGCCGAGAGCGCGAGCGACGCGCCGCCGGGATGCAGGGCGGCGACGACCGGGGCCTCGGGCCACGCGAGCGCGCTCGCGGCCTCGCGCACGCGCCGTTCCCAGCCGGCAATGACCACGGGCGTCGTGCCGGAGGCTTCCAGCACGGCGCCGGGCCCGTCGAAGAAACGGTTGTGCCCGGTCAGGCGGCGGGATTCGGCGAAGGCTGCGACGGCGCTGCTCAGTCGGATGCCTCCGGTGCGTAGCGGATGCCGCGCTCGTCGCGGATCAGGCCCTCGAGCGAGAGCGGCGCGGCGGCCTCGACCGGCGCTTCGACGAACGGCACGGCCGCGGCCGCCTCCGCCGGGCGCGCCGACGCAGGCGGCGCGCCATCCGGGCGGAAGCGGATCACCTGCTTCCAGGAGCGGGTGAGGGCGTCCGCGAAGACCAGCAGCAGGTCCCCGGCGCGGCCCATGCGCAGGGCAGCGTCGATCGCCTCCTGCTCGTCCGGGATCACCGAGATCGCGGACTGCGGCACGCCCGCGGCCACCAGCTCGGACGCGATGATCCTCGGCACCTCGTCGGGCCCGCGCTCGCGCAGGTTGTCGTCGCGGCGGCAGACATAGTGGTCGAAGCGCCCGGCCGCCGCGCGCGCGATCGCGCGCAGGTCCTCGTCGCGGCGGTCGCCCGGCCCCGCGAGCACGACGATGCGCCGGCCGGCGACGTCCAGGCGCCCGGCGAGGCCGGCGAGCGTGCCGACCGCGTGCGCGTTGTGGCCGTAATCGAACAGCACCTTGAACGGGAGCTCGTCGAACACGTTCATGCGCCCGGGCGCCTGGAAGAAGGTCGTGTCGAAGGTGCGCAGGCCCTGGCGGATCGCGTCGAGCTTGACGCCGAGCGAGAATGCCATGGACGCGGCGAACATGGCGTTCTGCACGTTGTGCGTCGCGCGGCCCTCGAGCGTGGCCGGGATCAGGTGCGTCCACAGCAGCGGCATGTGCCCGCCGCGGTCGTAGAGCGTGATCATCTGGCCGTTGACGCCCGCTTCCAGCGCGCAGGCGCGGCCGCCCGCGCGGATGTGCTCGCGCACCAGCGCGTGCTGCGGGTTCATGGTGACGTAGCAGAGGTGCTCCGCCTCGGTGTGCGCGGACATGCGCAGCACCAGCGGATCGTCGGCATTCAGCACCGCGCAGGACCTGGCGACCTCGACCACCGTGCGCTTGACCTCGGCCAGCTGCTCGAGCGTGTCGATGCCCTTGAGGCCCAGGTGATCCGGCTGCACGTTGAGCACCGCGCCGACGTCCACCTCCGCGACGCCCATGCCCGCGCGCAGCAGCCCGCCGCGCGCGGTCTCGAGCACCGCGGCGTCGATGTGCGGATCGGAGAGCACCATGCGCGCCGACACCGGTCCTGTCATGTCGCCGGACACCGTGCGCTGGCCGTCGATGTAGACGCCGTCGGTGGTGGTGAGGCCCGGCGTGTAGCCCGCCATCTTCAGGATGTGCGCGAGCATGCGCGCCGTCGTCGTCTTGCCGTTGGTGCCGGTGACGGCCGCGATCGGCACCCGCGCCGGCGTGCCGGGCGGGAACAGCATGTCGATGACCGGGCCCGCCACGTCGCGCGGCGTGCCGTCCGAGGGCGCGACGTGCATGCGGAAGCCCGGTGCCGCGTTGATCTCGCAGATGCCGCCGCCGATTTCGCGGTAGGAGAGCGTGATGTCCCTCGACAGGAAGTCCACGCCGCCGACGTCGAGGCCGATCGCCTTGACCGCTCGCACCGCCATGTCGCGGTTGTCCGGGTGGATCACGTCGGTCACGTCGGTCGCGGTGCCGCCGGTGGAGAGATTGGCGGTGGACCGGAGGAACACGCGCTGGCCCGCCGCGGGAACCGACTCCGCGGTGAGCCCGGCACGCGCGAGCATGGACTGCGCCTGCTCGTCGAGCTCGAGCCGCGTCAGCACCTTCTCGTGGCCGACGCCGCGGCGCGGGTCCTGGTTCACGATCTCGATGAGCTCCGCGACCGTGTGGCTGCCGTCGCCGACCACGTGGCCGGGCGTGCGCCTCGTGGCCGCGACCAGCTCGCCATTCACCACCAGCAGGCGGTGGTCGTCGCCCTCGAGGTAGGTCTCGACGATCACCGAGCGCGAGTGCTCGCGCGCGGTCGCGAAGCCGCGCGCGACTTCCTCGTCGCTGGTGAGCCGGATCGAGATGCCGCGGCCGTGGTTGCCGTTGTAGGGCTTGGTCACCACCGGGTAGCCGAGGCGGTTCGCGGCGCGCACGGCCTCGCGCTCGGTCTGCACCAGCTCCTGCCGCGGCACCGGCAGGCCGAGCGCGGCGAGGATGCGGTTGGTCTCTTCCTTGTCGCTCGCGAGCTCGACCGCGATGTGCGGCGTGCGGCCCGTGACGGTCGCCTGGACCCGCTGCTGGTACTTGCCGTGGCCGAGCTGGATCAGCGACTGGTCGTTGAGCCGCAGGTGCGGGATGCCGCGCTTCTCGGCGGCGTGCACCAGGGACGCCGTCGAGGGGCCCAGCGCGCGCCGCTGCGCATACTTGATGTAGGCGTCGCGCGCCGCCGGCCAGTCCCAGCCCTCGGGCACGCTGCCGGCGGGCCGGATCTCTGCAGGCAGCAGCGAGCAGAGCAGGCGCAGCGCAAGCTCGCCCGCGGCGACGCCTTCCTCGCGCTCCGCATACTCGTAGACGACGGAATAGAGGCCCGGCCGGTCGAGGCTGCGCGTCTTGCCGAAGGTGACGTCCTCGCCGGCGACGTTCTGGAGTTCGAGGGCGCAGTGCTCGAGCACGTGGCCGAGCCAGGTGCCGTCGTCCTCGTTCATGCGGCGGATGAAGCCGCCCGCTTCCTGGTAGGAGCAGCCGTGCTCGGCGAGGCCCGGCAGCGCCGCGATCAGCGCGTCGACGAAGTCCCTGCCGAGGCGGCCCGTGGGCCAGGCCTCGAGTTCGCCGAGGTCGAGTTCCAGGCGGATGACCGGGAATCGCGCGTAATGCGACGGGCCGACGTAGACGGAGCGGTCGAGGATGCGCACGACGGCTCGATCATTCGCGAGCAGCGGCCAGGCTGCCCATCGCGGCCTGCCGCGTGTGCAGGTTGAAGGTCGCCCCGCTCGTCAGCACGTGCACGACGAGGCCGAGGATGCAGATCGGCTGGCCTTCGGTCGCGCTGTCGACCGACGAGAACGTGACCTTCGAGGCATCGACCACGGTCACGCCGCCCGTGCCCTCGACCTCGAGGGTCTCGTCCGGCCCGATGAAGGCGGCGGTGTCCTCGTCGAGGCCGAGGCCGACCGCGAACGGGTTGTAGGCAAGCGCGGTGATGAGCCGCCCGAGCCGGTCGCGCTCGCGGAAATGCTGGTCGATGATGAAGCGGTTGGTGAGCCCGAGCCCCGGCGCGAGGCGCACGCTGCCGGCGATCGCGGTCGCGCCGTCGTCGCCGAAGGCGATCATGTGCTCGGAGAGGATGGAGGCGCCGGCGCTGGTGCCGCCGATCGTGACGCCGCGCGCGTTCTGCGAGCGGATCAGCTTCGCAACCGGGGTGCCGCCGAGCAGCGTGGTGAGCCGCAGCTGGTTGCCGCCCGTGAAGAAGATGCCGGTTGCGTCCTGCAGGCGGTCGAGCCGCCCCGGTTCCTGGCAGTCGCGGCGCGTGTCGAAGTCCATGACGTCGACCCGGCGCGCGCCGAGCTCGCGGAACAGCTTCTCGTAGCGCGGGCCGGTCTCGTTGGCGCGGCTCGCGGTCGGGATGACGACGATGTCGGCCATCTCGCCGCCGGAAACCTGCACGAAGCGCGCGAGGATCTTCGGGTCGTTTTCCTTGTTCTCGGCGCCGCCGATCGGGACGATGTGCCCGCGCGCGCCGCCTTCAGGAACCCGGCTGGGGCTCATGGGCGCGCGCCTTCAGCCGCCGAGCCCGGCCTTGATGCGCGCGGACAGGGCGCCGATGTCGGTGCGGCCCTGCACCCTGGGCTTGAGCCAGCCCATCACCTTGCCCATCTCCTTCATGGAGACGGCGCCGGTGGCAGCGATCGCGTCCTTGATCAGGGCGGCGAGCTCGGCGTCCGACAGCTGCGCGGGCAGGTAGCCGGCGAGCAGGGCGATCTCGGCGGATTCCTTGGCGACCAGGTCGGCGCGCTTGCCGGCCTCGAACTGCGCGACCGATTCCCGCCGCTGCTTGATCATCTTGTCGATGACGGCGAGCACCTGCGCGTCGTCGAGCTGGATACGCTCGTCCACCTCGCGCTGCTGGATGCCGGCCTGGAGCATGCGGATGCAGGACAGGCGGTCTTTCTCGCCCGCCCGCATCGCCGCCTTCATGTCCTCGGTGATGCGGTCCTTCAGGCTCATCCCGGGGTCAGCGCGCGGCGCTGCGGCCGCCGTCGCGGGACGCGCGCTTCAGGTGCCGCTTGATGGCGGCGGCCTTCTTGCGTTTCCGTTCCTGGGTGGGCTTCTCGTAGAATTCCCGGCGGCGCAGTTCGGTCAGCACGCCCGCCTTTTCGCAGGCGCGCTTGAAACGACGCAAGGCAGCGTCGAAATACTCGTTCTCGCGGATACGGACGCTCGGCATTCCAACCTCGTTTCTGGCACTGCGCCCCCGGAACGGCCCCGGGGAAAGGGCCCGGAATTGTAGTGATCCGCCCCCGGAAAATCAAAGCGATAGGTCCATGGTAGTCCTCGGCATCGAAACCTCCTGCGACGAGACCGCAGTCGCCGTCTACGACGGCGACCGGGGCCTGGTCGCGAACCAGGTGTTCAGCCAGGCGGCGCTGCATGCCCCCCATGGCGGCGTGGTGCCGGAGCTCGCCTCGCGCGATCACATTGCGCGCCTCCTGCCGATGGTCGAGCAGACCCTGGCGGAGGCCGGACTCTCGCTGCAAGCCATTGACGGGATTGCCTATACGGCGGGACCCGGCCTGATCGGAGCGCTGCTGGTGGGCGCCTGCGTGGCGCGCTCGCTGGGTTACTCGCTGGGCGTGCCGGTGGTCGGGGTGCACCACCTTGAGGGCCACCTGCTGGCGCCTGCGCTCGAGCCGGATGCCCCGGAGTTTCCTTATGTCGCGCTGCAGGTCTCGGGTGGCCACACCATGCTGATCGAGGTCTCGGGTGTCGGCCGTTACCGGGTGCTCGGCGAGACGCTGGACGACGCGGCGGGGGAAGCCTTCGACAAGACCGCCAAGTTCCTGGGGCTCGGCTACCCGGGGGGACCGGCGCTGGCCGCGCTGGCTGCGTCCGGGCGGCCGGGTGTGTTCGATTTCCCGCGGCCGATGCTCGACCGGCCGGGCCTCGACTTCAGCTTCAGCGGCATCAAGACCGCGGTGGTCGTCGCCCTGCGCGGCCGCGAGCTGGACGATCAGACGCGCGCGGACGCCGCGCGAGCCTTCGAGGATGCGATGGTCGAGACGCTGGCCGGCAAGAGCCTGCGCGCGCTGACGACGACCGGCATCCGCACGCTGGTGATCGCCGGCGGCGTGGGCGCGAATCGCCGCCTGCGCGGGGAGCTGGCGCGCCGGGTGGCGCAGGCGGGCGGGCGCGTGCACTATCCGCGGCCGGAGTTCTGCACCGACAATGCCGCGATGATCGCGCTCGCGGGCCATGCGCGCCTCGCCGCGGGCGAACGCGAGGCACTGCCGGCGCGCGCCCGCGCGCGCTGGCCGCTGGAGGAGCTGAGAGCGCCGGGGACTGTCCCGGTTTAAATGGGGACGCATCCCATTTAGTTACTGCGCTTTTAATGGGATGCGTCCCCATTTAAACCGTTAATGGGATGCGTCCCCATTTAAACCGGACTGTCCCCATTTCTTCTCTTCCAACTGCGGAGACGCCATTGGACCGAATCTTCATCACCGCCCTCGCCGCCGAGACCATCATCGGCATCCACGACTGGGAGCGCGAAGTCCGCCAGCGCATCGAGGTGGACCTCGAGATGTGGGTGGATCTCGCCGCCGCGGCGAACAGCGACGCGATCGAGGATACGCTGAACTACCGGTCGGTCGCGAAGCGCGTGCTGGCCTTCGTGCAGGACAGCCGCTTCCACCTGGTCGAGGCGCTCGCCGGCGGCATCGCCCGCATCGTACTGGAGGAATTCGAGGTCGCGCGCGTGCGCGTGACCGTGCACAAGCCGGGCGCGGTGCGCCATTCGAAGGACGTCGGCGTGGTCATCGAGCGCGGCCGGGATGGCTGAGGCCCGCGGTGGCTGAAGCCTACGTCGCGGCCGGCAGCAATGTCCGGCCGCGGGCGAGCCTGCGGCGCGCGCTGGCGTTGCTCCGCGACGAATTCCCGGGGCTGCGGGCCTCGCCCGCGTACGCCAACAAGGCCGTGGGATTCGAGGGCGACGACTTCGTCAACCTCGTCGCCGCCTTTGCGACGGATCGGCCGCTTCCCGAGGTGCTCGCGACGCTCAAGGCCATCGAGCGCGCGCTCGGGCGCGTGCCGGGCGCGCCGAAATGGGGCCCGCGCACGCTGGACCTCGACTTGCTGCTGTACGGCGACCTCATCGGGCGGTTCGACGGCGCGACGCTGCCGCACCGGGACCTCGCGACGCGCGCCTGGGTGCTCGGCCCGCTGGCGGCGCTCGAGCCCGGATTGCGCGATCCCGTCACCGGCGAGCGCATCGGCGAGCTGTGGGCGCGTTTCGACCGCGGCGCTCACCCGCTGGTCGAGATCTCGCTGGAAGGCGCGGACTGATGGCGCGCGCCCCGGCACCACGCGCGCTTGGCCCCCGGCTAGCGATCGTCCCCGCCGGCGAGGCGGCCGCCGTCCACCACCAGCACTTCCCCGGTGACGAAGGGCGCCTCGGTCGCGAAGAAGATCGCGGCCCTGGCGACGTCCTCGGGCG
Organism: Steroidobacteraceae bacterium; assembly: GCA_035720205.1. Classification (GTDB taxonomy): domain Bacteria; phylum Pseudomonadota; class Gammaproteobacteria; order Steroidobacterales; family Steroidobacteraceae; genus SCUD01. Next base: position 18,459 of record DASTOQ010000078.1, read on the forward strand.
TGCCGGTGCGCCTGAGCGCGGTGCGCGCGACGATGCGCTTCTGCAGTTCCGGGTCCATGCCGTTCTCCGGCCACAGCACCGGGCCCGGGGCGATCGCGTTCACGCGCACCTCGGGGCCGAGTTCGCGCGCGAGCGAGCGCGTCAACATCACCAGCGCGGCCTTGGCCGCCGAGTACACGGCATGCTGGCGCAGCGGCCGCAGGCCGTGGATGTCGGCGATGTTGAGGATCAGACCGCGGCGGCGGCGCAGTTCCGGCGCCGCCGCCTGCGACAGGAACAGCGGCGCGCGCAGGTTGCTGCCGACCAGGTCGTCGAACTGCGCCTGGGTGATCGAACCGATCGGCGTCGCGTAGAAGCTGGAGGCGTTGTTCACGAGCACGTCCAGCGCGCCAAAGGTGCCGATCACGGAGGCGGGCAGCGCGGCGAGCGCGGTCGCGTCGGCGAGGTCCGCCTCGAAGGCCGCAGCGGAGCCGGGCCGCGACTGGTTCATCGCCTGGACCAGGGCGCCGGCCTCGGCCGCCGAGCGCCGGAAATGGATCGCGACCCTGGCGCCCCGCTCGTGGAAGGCCTGCGCGATGACGGCGCCGATGCGCCGCGCCGCGCCCGTGACGAGCACGACCTTGTCCTCGAGCGGCGCTGTCGCGGCGGCGGTCATCCGGATGCCGATTCTACGCGGGGCCGGGCGTCGCCACAGGGTCGCGGGGCCGCCGGGTGCTGATCGTCGGCGACCCGCCGCCGCTGTCGGCCGCTGACGCCGCCCACGGCGCATGCGTGGCCGCGCACATCCGCGGGCTGATCGAGGCGAACGGCGGCTGGCTGCCGTTCTCGCGGTTCATGGAGGCCGCGCTCTACGCGCCCGGACTCGGCTACTACATGGCGGAGCGCGCCCGATTCGGACCCGAGGGCGATTTCGTCACCGCGCCCGAACTGTCGCCGCTGTTCCAGGCCTGCCTCGCCGACTTCCTTGCCGACGCGCTCGAGCGGACCGGCGGCGGGGAGATCGTCGAGTTCGGCGCCGGCAGCGGCAGTGCCGCGGCTTTCATCCTGCCCGCGCTGGAGCGGCGCGGCTCGCTGCCGGCGCGCTACCGCATCGTCGAGCCGAGCCCGGACCTGGCGCGCCGCCAGCGGCAGTTGCTCGAGCGCTGGCCCGGTGTCGCCGCATTCCGCGATCGCATCGAATGGCTGGACGCGCCGCCGCGCGGGGAGTGGCAGGGCGTCGCCTTCGGCAACGAGGTCGTAGACGCGCTGCCGGTCGAGCGCTTCCGCGTGCTGGGCGCGGGTTGCGAAGCGCTCGGTGTCGTCGCCGCCGGCGACGGCTTCGCCTGGCAGTCGCGGCAGGCGGATGCGGGGCTGGCCGCGGCGGTGGCATCCATCCAGTCCTGCCTGCCGGCGCCGATGCCTGCGGGATACGTCTCGGAATGCCGGCCGGAACTGGGCGCCTGGTTCGCGGACGCGACCGCGGCGCTCGGGCGCGGCGCGGTCCTGTTCGTCGATTACGGCCTGCCGCGCGCGCAGTACTACCATCCGTCGCGCGACGGCGGCACGCTCTGCGGGTTCCGCCGGCACCGTCGCGTGGCGGACCCGCTCGCGACACCCGGCGTGCAGGACCTCACGGCATGGGTCGATTTCTCGGCGCTGGCCGACGCGGCCATGGACTGCGGCATGGCGATCGGCGGCTTTGCGACGCAGGCGCATTTCCTGATCGCGCTCGGCATCGAGCGTCACCTGGCGGAGGCGGTCGAGGGCCGCGGCGAACGCGATCGGCTGGCCATCCAGCGGGATGCGGCGACGATCATGCTCCCCGGCGAGATGGGCGAGCGCTTCAAGGCCATCGCCTTCACGCGCGGCATCGACGGCCCGCTGCCCGGTTTCTCCTTCCGCGATCTCCGCGACAGTCTGTGAAAAAGGTGTCAGACACCATTTTGGCGGTGCCAAAATGGTGTCTGACACCTTTTCGGCAGGGCGGCGCAAGTGGATGCGATCCAGGCGATAGTGCTGGCGATCGTGCAGGGGCTCTCGGAGTTCCTGCCGATCTCGAGTTCGGGCCATCTGATCCTGGTGCCGCATTTCCTCGGCTGGTCCGACCAGGGCCTCGCATTCGACGTCGCGGTACACGTCGGCACGCTCGCCGCCGTGCTCGCCTATTTCCGCCGGCAGCTCGTCGCCATGCTCGCCGCCTGGTTCGGCTCCATGGCCGGCCGCGGCATGACGCCCGACGCGCGCCTGGGCTGGTGCGTGCTGGTCGGCACGGTCCCGGTCGGCGTCGCCGGGCTGCTGTTCGGCGGGCTGATCGAGCAGATGCTGCGCAACCCGCTGTTCGTCGCCGGCACCCTGACGTTCTTCGGGCTGCTCATGTGGCTCGCCGACCGCTTCGGCCGGCGCGACAAGGATGAGTACGCGATCGACTGGCACCACGCGCTGCTGATCGGCTGCGCGCAGGCGCTCGCGCTGATGCCCGGCACCTCCCGCTCGGGCGTCACCATGACCATGGCGCGCGCGCTCGGCCTCGACCGCGCCGCGGCCGCGCGCTTCTCGTTCCTGCTCGCGGTGCCCGGCATCGCGATGGCGGGAGGCTACGAATTGCTGCAGCTGCTGCAGGGCGGGGACGGCACCGTGGCCTGGGGGATGATGGGGCTCGGCACGGCGGTCGCGGCGGTCACGGGCTATCTCTGCATCCACTGGCTGCTCGCGGTCATCAACCGCATCGGCCTCGCACCCTTCGCGCTCTACCGCTTCGCGATCGCGGGCCTCATCGTCTGGCACTTCGCCTGAAACGCCCGCTCAACCCGGCGCCCGCAGCGCCGCGAGCCTGCGGCGACGCAACAGCGCCCCGATCTGCTCCCCGGACAAGCCCTCTCGGTCGCGATCCGTCAGCGTCGTGGCGAGCGCCGTTTCCTGCGCGCGGCGCAGCAGCTCCGCCTGCGGATAGGGGCGCGAGCGCCAGCCGCCGCGCCCGCGGTAATCGGCCTCGAAGGCGAGCAGCAGCTCGCGGAATCGCTCGGGGCGGCGCATCGCGTCGCAGTCCTCCAGCAGCCGCAGCACCGTGCGCGGGCGCAGCTCCTGCGCGCGGTGCGCGAGGCCGTGCCAGCGCGACGCCAGTTCGGCCAGTTCGCGATAGTCGGTCGGCACGCGCAGCCTCGATGCGACCTGGCGCACCAGCGTCACGCCTTTCTCTTCGTGGCCGATGTGCCTCGGCCAGGAGGAGCGCGGCGTGCGGCCCTTGCCGAGGTCGTGCATCAACGCCGCGAAGCGGACGCGCGGCAGCGGCGAAACCTCCGCCGCCGCCGCCATCACCAGTTCCATGTGCAGGCCGGTGTCGATCTCCGGGTGCCACCGTTCCGGCTGCGGCACGCCATAGAGCGCGTCGAGCTCGGGCAGGATGCGAGCGAGCGCGCCGCAGGCATGCAGCAGCCTGAGCCAGGCCTCGGGCGCGGGCTCGGCCAGTGCGCGGTCCGTTTCCTGCCACACGCGCTCGGCCACCAGCGCATCCGCCTCGCCCGCGGCCACCATCGCGCGCATGCGCGCCAGCGTCTCCGGTGCGACCGAGAAGCCGAGCGGCTGGAAGCGCGCGAGGAAGCGTGCCACGCGCAGGATCCGGACCGGGTCCTCGTTGAAGGCCTCCGAGACGTGGCGCAGCCTGCGCGACTCGAGGTCGCGCTGCCCGCCGTGGGGGTCGATGAGCTGGCCGGCGCCGTCGCGCGCCATCGCATTGATCGTCAGGTCGCGACGGCGCAGGTCTTCCTCGAGCGTGACGTCCGGCGCGAAGCAGAGCTCGAAGCCGTGGTAGCCGCGCCCGGTCTTGCGCTCGGTGCGCGCCAGCGCGTATTCCTCGCCGGTCTCCGGGTGCAGGAACACCGGGAAGTCCTTGCCGACCTGGCGGTAGCCGGCGGCGCGCATCTGCTCCGGCGTCGCGCCGACCACCACCCAGTCGCGCTCTGCCGCCGGCCGGCCGAGCAGCTCGTCACGAACCGCGCCGCCGACCAGATAGACTTCCATGCACCGATGTTACGCGATTCGCCGTTTTACCTGGCCCGGCTGCTGCCGCTGCTCGCGGCCTGCGCGGACCTGTCGGGCTGCTATTACCTGCACCTGGCCGCCGGACAGCTGGACATGAACCGCCGCCGCGAGCCGATCGCCGACTTGACCGCGCATCCCGGCACCGACCCCGCGCTGCGCCGCCGGCTGGAGTTCGCCGCGCGCGCGCGGGACTTCGCGATGACGGAACTCGGGTTGCCCGACAACGGCAGCTACCGCGCCTACGCGGACCTCGGCCGCCCGTACGCCACCTGGAACCTGTTCGCGGCCCCCGAGTTCGCGGTCGAGCCGCGGCGCTGGTGCTTCCCCATCGCCGGCTGCGTTTCCTACCGCGGTTATTTCGACCAGCGCCGTGCCGCCCGCTCGGCCGGGCGTCTCGCGCGTCGCGGTTTCGACGTCTACCTGGGGCCTTCGATCGCCTACTCGACGCTCGGCCACCTCAAGGATCCGGTGCTGAACACGATGCTGGTCCACGGCGACGCGGAACTGGCCGCGCTCATCTTCCATGAACTCGCGCACCAGGCCGTCTATGCGCCCAGCGACAGCGATTTCAGCGAGGCCTTCGCAACCGTGGTGGAACAGGAGGGGGTGAAGCGCTTCCTCGGGGCCGCGGGCCGGGAGGCCGAAGTTGAGCGCTTCCTCGAAAGCCGCGCCCGCGCGCAGCGCCGGGCCGCCCTGATGGTCGAGAGCCGCCGCCGGCTGGACGCGCTCTACCGCGAGGCAGCGCCGCCGGAGCAGTTGCGCGCCGGGAAGGCCGCCGAGTTCGAGCGCCTGCGCGCGGAGCTTGCCGAGGACGGCGCGCCGCCGGTGGGCGAGCTCAACAACGCCCGGCTGGTCGCGGTCTCGGCCTATCACCGCTGCGTGCCGGCCCTGCGTGACGAGCTGGCGCGCCTCGGCCACGACCTGCCGGCCTTCTACGCCAGGATGCGACGGCTCGCGGACCATCCGGCCGAGCGCGCGCGGCTCTGCCCGCGGGCTTGAGTCCTCAGGCCAGGTATTTCGGCAGCAGCGCGGAGAGCGGCTGCCCCCGGATGCCGAGCCGGGCCAGTCCGTTGACCTTGCAGACGCTGTCCACCGTGAGCGAGCGGTAGTTGTCGGTCGAGAACGGCTTGCCGGGCACGAAATCGAACAGGGCCGCCTGCAGTCGCGCGGCAAAGTCCGGGATGCCGACGACGGCGCGCGGCAGGCGCAGCCGGTCGCGCACCATCACCACGATCTCGCGCAGCGTGAGCACTTCGGGACCGCACAGCTCGTAGGTCTCGCCCGCGGTGCGCTCGTCCGCGAGCGCGAGCCGTATCGCCGCGACGACGTCCCCCACCCACACCGGGGCGAAGCGCGCGCCGGCGCGCGCCAGCGGCATGGCGAGCGGAATCGCGCGCAGCAGGCGCGCGAAGCGGTTCACGAAGTCGTCTCCCGGGCCGAAGATCACCGAGGGCTGGAAGATGGTCCAGCGCAGATCCGGGCCCGATTCCTCGCGGATGATGCGCTCGGCGCGGCCCTTGCTCTTCAGGTAGTGGCTGGGTCCGCGCTCGGCGTCGGCGCCGAGCGCGCTCACCTGGATCAGCCTGCCGACGCGCTGCCGGCGGCAGGCCCCGACCAGCTTGCGCGCGAGTTCGGTGTGCGCGCGCTGGAATCCGCTCCCGTCGCGGCCGCTCTCGTTCAGGATCCCGACCAGGTTCACGACTGCGGACTGCCCTGCGCAGAGCGCGGCAAGCGCCTCGGGATCGTGCACGTCGGCGGGCACCAGCCTGAGCGATGGGATCACCGCCAAATGTCCCGCGGCGGCCGGGTTGCGGGTCGGCACTGTGACCTGCCAGCCCTCGCGGGCCAGCGCCGACACCAGCTGCGTGCCGACGAATCCCGTGCCGCCGAGGACGCAGACCGGTCGCGCCGTCATGGCGCGATTATAAGCGTCGGCAGCCGGCCCGGGCCTCAGCGCAGCGGCAGCAGCAGCACCTGGTTGCCGCGGCGCAGCTGCAGCAGGATCGAGCCCTGGCCCCTGGCAGCCTCGCGCAGCTGCGCCAGGCTGCCGACCCGGGCGCGATTCACCGCGATGATGCGGTCGTCCGGCAGCAGCCCCGCCTGCGCCGCCGGACTGCCGGACGCGACGCCCCGGACCCGAACGCCGCCGCCGCCGTCGTCCGGCGCCTCGACCAGCTCGGCGCCGGCCAGGGCCGGATGGATCGCCGAGGCGTCCGCGAGCTGGGCCGGCTCGCGCAGCACGGCGGTGACGGTCCTCGGCTTGCCCTCGCGCAGCAGCGCAATGAGCGCCGTATCGCCGACCTTCATCATGCCGATGACGTTGCGAAGCTCGGCATTGTTGCGGATCGGCTGGCCGCCCACGGCGGTGATGACGTCGCCGACCTCGATCCCGGCGCGCTCGGCGGCCGAGCCCTCGGCCACCTGGGAGACCAGCGCGCCCTGGGCATCCTCGGCAAGGCCCAGGCTCTTGCGGAACTCCGGGGTCAGGGACAGCGTGACCACGCCGAGCTGGCCGCGGTTCACCTCGCCGTGCTGGATCAGCTGCTCCATGACCGAGCGGACCAGGTTGGACGGGATCGCGAAGCCGATGCCGATGTTGCCGCCGGACTGGGACAGGATCACCGAGTTGATGCCGACCAGCTCGCCGTCCAATGACACCAGGGCGCCGCCGGAATTGCCCGGATTGATGGCCGCGTCGGTCTGGATGAAGTCCTCGACGCCGTCGCGGCTGATGCCGGTGCGCCCGAGCGCGCTCACGATGCCGGAGGTGACGGTGTGCTGCAGGCCGAACGGATTGCCGATCGCAATGACGAAGTCCCCGACCTCGATCTTCGAGGAGTCCGCGAGGCGGATTTCCGCCGGCAGCCGGCCGTCCTGGACGCGCAGCACAGCGACGTCGGAACGCTCGTCGGTGCCCACGACCTGGGCCTTGAGCTCGGTCTCGTTGACCAGCGTGATGGTGATCTCGCTGGCGTTCTTGACCACGTGGGCGTTGGTGACGATATAGCCGCCCCGCGCGTCGACGATGACGCCGGAGCCGGCGCTCCTGAACTCACGCTCGCGGGGCGCGGCATCCGGCGGCAGGCCGAAGAAGCGGCGGAAGCCGGGATCGT
>DASTOQ010000079.1:0-10369 GCA_035720205.1 Steroidobacteraceae bacterium
TGCCGCTTACCGGGCGAAAGATTCCCGTCATCGCCGACGAGTACGTGGACAAGGAGTTCGGCTCCGGCGTCGTCAAGATCACGCCGGCGCACGACTTCAACGACTACGAAGTCGGCAAGCGGCATAACCTGCCGCTCATCAATATCTTCACCGTCGACGCCGCGGTGAAGCTCCCCGGCTCGAAGTACGACGGCCTCGACCGCTACAAGGCGCGCAAGGCGATCGTCGCCGATCTCGAGGCGGCCGGCCTGGTCGAGAAGATCGACGCGCACAAAATGATGGTGCCGCGCGGCGACCGCAGCGGCGCCGTGCTCGAGCCCTGGCTCACCGACCAGTGGTACGTGAGGATCGCACCGCTCGCCGAGCGCGCGATCCGCGCGGTCGAGGACGGCGACATCCGCTTCGTCCCGGCCAACTGGGACAAGACCTATTTCGAGTGGATGCGCAACATCAAGGACTGGTGCATCAGCCGCCAGCTCTGGTGGGGCCACCGCATCCCGGCCTGGTACGGGCCGGACGGCGCGGTGTACGTGGGCCGCAGCGAGGCCGAGGTGCGGTCGACGCACGGACTGGCCGCCGGCACGCCGCTGGTGCAGGACGAGGACGTGCTGGACACCTGGTTCAGCTCGGCGCTGTGGCCGTTCTCGACCCTGGGCTGGCCCGCGGACACGGCGGAGCTGCGCGCCTTCTACCCGACTTCGGTGCTGGTGACCGGCTTCGACATCATCTTCTTCTGGGTCGCGCGCATGATCATGTTCGGCCTGCACTTCACCGCGCAGGTGCCGTTCCGCGAGGTTTACGTGCACGGCCTGATCCGCGACCACGAAGGCCAGAAGATGTCGAAGTCGAAGGGCAACGTCATCGACCCGCTCGACATCGTGGACGGCATCGGGCTCGAGCAACTCGTCGCCAAGCGAACCGCCGGCCTGATGCAGCCGCAGCTCGCGCCCGCCATCGAGCGCGCGACGCGCAAGCAGTTCCCGCAGGGGATCCCGGCTTACGGCACCGACGCGCTGCGCTTCACCTTCGCCGCGCTCGCGACGCAGTCGCGCGACCTGCGCTTCGACCTCGGCCGCGTCGAGGGCTACCGGAATTTCTGCAACAAGCTCTGGAACGCGGCGCGCTTCGTGCTGATGTCCACGGAGAACGACGAAGGAACCGGGCCGGAGACGCTCTCGCATTACGACCGCTGGATCCGCTCGCGCCTGCAGGCCGCGGTCGCGGTCGTTCGCCGCAGCTTCGCCGACTACCGCTTCGACCTCGCCGCGCAGGCCGCCTACGAGTTCACCTGGTACGAGTTCTGCGACTGGTACCTCGAGTTCACCAAGACCGTGTTGCAGTCGCAGGCCGGCACGCCGGAGGAGAGGCGCGGCACGCGCCGCACGCTCATCGAGACGCTCGAGACCCTGCTGCGCCTGCTGCATCCGCTCATGCCCTTCATCACGGAGGAACTCTGGCATGCCGTCGCGGTGCGCGCGGGAAAACATGGCGCGTCCATCATGCGCGAGCCCTACCCGACCCTCGACCCGTCCCAGGCCGATCCGGAAGCGGAGGCCCTGACCAACCTGGCCCGCGACCTGACGCTCGGCATTCGCGGCATCCGCGGGAGTTTCGACATCGCCCCGTCGGTCCGCACGCCGGTCTTCATCCAGAACGCGTCGGCGGAAGTCCGCCCGCGCATCGAGACTTCGGCGCCCGCCATCTGCCGGCTGGCGGGCGTCAGCGAGATCCGCTGGCTCGCGGCCGGGCAAGAGGCCCCCCAGTCGGCGACTGCCTCGGTCGGCGCGCTGGTCGTGCACCTGCCGATGGCCGGCCTCATCGACGTGGACGCGGAACTCGCCCGGCTGGACAAGCGTCGGAGCAAGGTCGGCCAGGACCTGTCCCGGGCGGAAGCCAAGCTCGCCAACGACAGCTTCGTCCGCAACGCGCCCGCCGAGGTGGTGGCGCAGGAGCAGGCCCGGGTCCTTGAGTTCAAGCGTGAACTGGCGCAACTTGCGGAGCAGTTCGAGCGGGTAGCCTCCCTGCGATGAATGCCCTTTCCCAGGCCCCGGACCGCGCGCGCGAGCAGCTGCAGGCCGCGATCGCGGGCCTGAACCAGGTGATCCTGGGCAAGGACCGCGAAATCCGCCTCGCGATCTGCTGCCTGCTGGCCCGCGGGCACCTGCTGATCGAGGACATCCCGGGCGTCGGCAAGACGACGCTCGCCCACGCGCTTGCGCGCGTGCTCGGCCTGTCCTACCAGCGCATCCAGTTCACCAGCGACCTGCTGCCGGCCGACGTGATCGGCATCTCGGTGTACGACCGCGCGAGCGGGCGCTTCATGTTCCACCGCGGCCCCGTGTTCGCCCAGCTCGTCATGGCCGACGAGGTCAACCGCGCGACGCCCAAGGCGCAGAGTGCGCTGCTCGAGGCGATGGAGGAGCGCCAGATCACGGTGGACGGCGAGACGCACCCGCTGCCCGAGCCGTTCTTCATCGTCGCGACCCAGAACCCCTCGTTCCAGGTCGGCACGTTTCCGCTGCCCGAGTCGCAGATCGACCGTTTCCTGATGCGCATCGAGCTCGGCTATCCGGCCGCGAGCCATGAGCGGCAGCTGCTGCGCGGCAAGGACCGCCGCGACCTGCTCGCGGACCTCCCTGCCGCGATCGAGCCGTCGCTGATCTCCGCGCTGCAGCGGCGCGTCGCCGAGGTGCACGCGAGCGACGCGCTGCTCGACTACGTGCAGGCGATCGCCCGCGCCTCGCGCGAGGGCGGCCGCCACCAGGCCGGGCTGTCGCCTCGGGCCGTGATCTCGATCCTGCGCGCGTCGCAGGCCTGGGCCTGGCTGCACGGGCACGCGGGCGTGCTGCCCGAGGACGTGCAGGCCGTGCTGCCTGCGGTCGTCGGCCACCGGGTGCGCCCGCGCGACGCGGCCGACGCGCGCGGCCCGAACGAGGTCGCGGCGGCGCTGCTCAAGTCGGTGCCCATACCTTAGCGTCAGGACGGCCGCCATGCTGGCCTACCTCAGGCGACGCGTTCGCGAATGGATCCGGCGGCGCCAGGGGCCCGATACCGGCCCGGTGACGCTGCGCCGTGGCCGCATTTACATCCTGCCGACGGGCCTCGGCATCGCATTCGGCGTGATGCTGTTCGCGATGCTGATGGGGTCGCTCAACTATGCGAACAACCTGGGCCTCGCGCTCACCTTCCTGCTCGGGTCGCTCGGCGTCGTGGCGATGCAGGCCTGCCACCGCAACCTCGAGACGCTCATCGCGCGCGAAGCGGGCGCCGATCCGCCGTTCGCCGGCGACGACGCCGTGTTCCGGCTGGCGCTCGCGAATCCCGGCGGCCTGCCGCGCCGCGACCTCGAAGCCAGCGCGAACGCCGCCCCCGCGCCGGCGGTGACCGTGGATGCGGCGGGCGAGGCCACGGTGCGCATCGCAGTGCCGACCCGCCGGCGCGGCTGGGTAACGCTCGAGCGGCTCGAGATCGCGACGCGCTTTCCGTACGGCCTGTTCCGCGCCTGGGCCGTGCTGCACCCGGGGCTGCGCTGCCTGGTGTTTCCGCGGCCGGCCGCCGACGCACCCCCCCCGCCGCCGGTGCCGGGCGAGGCCGGCGGCGCGGCGCGCCGCGGCGAGGACGATTTCGCGGGTCTGAAGGACTACCACCCCGGCGACCCGCCGCGCCACATCGCCTGGAAGGCCTATGCGCGCGCCGGCGAATTGCTGGTGAAGGAATTCAGCGGCGCGGCCGAGCCCCTGCCCGTGTTCGACCTTGCGGACGCGCCCGGCGCGGACCTGGAGGCGCGCCTGTCCGTGCTTGCGCGCTGGATCGTGGACGCGCAGGCGCGCGGCGAGACCTACGGCCTGCGCCTGCCCGGCCTCGAGATCCCGCCGCAGCCGGGCGAGGCGCAGCGCCGCCGCTGCCTCGCGGCGCTCGCGACCTTCGAGCTGCCGGTGGGCGCCCGTGGCTGAGTCGCGCGAGCTGCGCCGCCTGGCCTGGACCATGGGCGCGCTCGCGGCCGCGCTCGCACCGCACCTGCTGCACCTGCAACCCTGGATCACCGCGCTGGTGCTCGCCATCGGCGCCTGGCGCCTGCTCGCCGAGCTGCGCGGATGGCGGCAGCCCGGCCCGTGGACGCGCGGCCTGTTCGCGCTGTCGGTGACGCTCGGCGTATTGTTCGGGTACGCCACCATCACGGGACTCGACGGCGGCACCGCGCTGCTGGCGCTGATGTCGGCGCTGAAGCTGCTCGAAACGCGCACTCCGCGCGACCACGTCGTGCTGGTCTTCATCGGCTGGTTCCTGTGCCTGGCGGCCTTCCTGTACGCACAGGACGTCCTGACGGTCGCCTGGGTCCTGCCGACCGTCTGGCTGCTGGCGGCCGCGCTGCTGCCGGTCGCGCGCCCGGGCGATGCGGGCCCGCCGCTTGCGCCCTTCCGCACCACCGGCGCGATGCTGCTGAAGGCGGCGCCGCTCGCGCTGGTGCTGTTCCTGTTCTTCCCGCGACTCGCCGGCAGCTTCTGGGGCGCGCCCTCGGCCGAGCGGGACCTGACCGGACTCACGGAGGAGATGTCGCCGGGCGACATTTCGGATCTCACCTTGAACGACGTGGTCGCCTTCCGCGTGCGCTTTGCAGACCGCCCGCCGCCGCCGCCGCTGCGTTACTGGCGCGGCCCGGTGCTCGCCGAGTTCGACGGCTACACCTGGTCGCGCGGCAGCGGCTCTCCCCTGCTGCGGCCGCCGGTGCGCTTCCAGGGCGATCCGGTGGACTACACGGTGACGCTGGAGCCGACCGGGCAGCAGATGATCTTCGCGCTCGACATGGTGCAGAACTGGACGCCGGGCCTCGCCAGCCAGGCCTGGGACTACGGGCTGCGCACGCGCAGCCCGATCCACGCGGTGATCCAGTACGAGGCGCGCTCCTATACGCGTTACAGCGCGGGCTTCGAGCTGTCGCCGGCGATGCGCAGCCGCAACCTGCAATTGCCTCCGGGACGCAACCCGCGCTCGCTCGAGCTGGCGCGGCGCATGCGCGCCGGGAGCGGGGACGATGCCGCGTACATCCGCGCCGTGCTCGCCATGTTCCGCGACCAGGACTTCTGGTACACGCTGACGCCTCCCGGCCTCGCGCGCGATTCGGTGGACGATTTCCTGTTCAACACGCGCCGGGGCTTCTGCGGCCACTATGCCTCGACCTTCACCACGATGATGCGCGCCGCCGGCATTCCGGCCCGGGTCGTCGGCGGCTACCAGGGCGGCGACTGGAACCCGATCGGCGGCTACCTGATCGTGCGCCAGTCACATGCGCACGCCTGGTCGGAGGTCTGGCTGCCCGGCAGCGGCTGGACGCGCGTGGATCCGACCGCGGCGGTCGCGCCCCAGCGCATCGAGCGCGGTATCGAGGCGGCGCTGCCGGGCGAGGAATTGCTGCCGGGAGCGCTGATGCGCGAGTCCGAGTTCTGGTGGCAGGCCGGCATGATCTGGGACAACCTCAACGCCCGCTGGAACGACTGGGTCGTGCAGTTCGACAGCTTGAAGCAGGAGTCGCTGCTCGCGGACCTCGGCTTCGACGACCCGGACTGGCGGGCCTTCGCGATCACGCTGGGCGGCGGGCTGGCCGCCGCAATGCTGCTGCTGTTCGCCTGGCTCGCCTGGGAATTCCGGCCGCGCGCCGCGGACCCCGCCGCCGCCAGCTACCGGCGCTTCAGCACGCGCCTGGCGCGCCGGGGCGTCGCCCGCGAGACCGGCGAGACGCCGACGCACTTTGCCGCGCGAGTCGCCCGGCTGCGGCCCGACCTCGGGCCCGCAGCCGCCGCGATCACCGAGCTGTACCTGCGGCAGCGCTACCTCCCCGCGCCGGCCGCCGGCGACCTGCGGCGCCTGCGCCGGCTGGTCGCCCGCTTCCAGCCGTGACCGCGGGCTGGGCGATCGCGCTCGCGGCCGGTCTTGCCGTGCTCGCCTGGATCGTGGGCGCGCCGCTTGCCGCGGCGCGCCGGCGCCGATCGCTGGCTGCGCGCTCGCTGACGGACGAAGAACGCCGCGCGCTCGAGGCCTGGCTGCCATTCGCGCGCGGCCTGCCGGCCGGGTTGCGCGACCGGCTCGAACGGCTGGCCGCGATCTTCATCGGCGAAAAGGAATTCATCGGCTGCGGCGGTCTCGCCGTCACGCCCGAGATGAAAGTCGCCATCGGCGCGCAGGCCTGCCTGCTGGTGCTCGGCCGCAACACGCACGTCTACGACCGGCTGCGTTCGGTGCTGGTCTATCCCTCGCAGTTCGTGGTGCCCGGCTCATGGCACGACGAGCACGGCGTGGTCACCGAGGAATCCCGCGTGCTTGCCGGCGAGTCCTGGGATGTCAGCCGCGTGATCCTGTCCTGGGAGGACGTGGACAGCCGCGGCGCGCCGGGCGAGGCCTACAACGTCGTGATCCACGAGTTCGCGCACTACCTCGACCATGAATCGGGTGGCGCGCCGTGGATCGCCGGCAGCGGCGCGCGGCGGCGCTGGTTCCGGCAGCTGGACGCGGAACTGGCGCGGCTGCGCGAACAGGCGCAGTCCGGCGAGCGCACCTTCCTCGATCCCTATGCCGCGGAGGACCGCGGCGAATTCTTCGCGGTCGCCAGCGAGGCGTTCTTCGAAGAGCCCGCGGCCTTCGCCCGCGAGCTGCCGGAACTCTATCGCGCCCTCGCCGACGTCTACCGGCTGGACCCCGCCGGCTGGTGACGCGCTCCCGCGCGCCCTACACGCGCGCCGTCTTCCACTTCCCGCGCGAGAACAGCCACAGCGTGAACAGCCCGACCGCGGTCTCGGAGACGAACACGCCCCAGAACACGCCGGAGTGCTGCCAGCCGAGCCCGATCGCGAGCAGCCAGGACAGCGGAATCTGGATCAGCCAGAAGAACACGGCATTGATCCAGGTCGGCGTGACCGTGTCGCCGGCGCCGTTGAACGCCTGCACGGCGACCATCCACCAGCCATAGACGAACAGCGAGTACGACAGGATCCGCAGCCATTCCGCGCCGATCGCGACCACCGCGGGGTCGGCGGAGAAGACACCCATGAACTCGCGCGGCAGCGCGAAGAACACGACGGATACCGCGAGCAGGAAGACCATGTTGTACGCGCCGATGCGCCACACCGAGGCCTCGGCGCGCTGCGGCTGCCCGGCGCCGAGGTTCTGGCCGACCAGCGTCGCGGCCGCGTTCGACATGCCCCAGGCCGGCATCATGGTGAACATCATGATGCGCACCGCGATGGTCGCTCCCGCGACCGCCTGGCTGCCGATGTCCGCCAGGATGCGCATCAGGAAGATCCACGAGGTCATCGCGACGATCATCTGGCCAATGCCGCCGAGCGAGGTGCGCACGATGTTGCGCAGGATCGCCCCGTGCCAGACGATCTGCGCGGCCAGCACGCGCAGGTGCGGCCCGCCGCGGAACAGGATCCAGAGCTGCATCAGCACGCCCGAGCCGCGGCCGATGGTGGTCGCGATCGCCGCGCCCTCGACGCCCAGTGCCGGCACCGGGCCGAAGCCGAAGATCAGGATCGGGTCGAGCACGATGTTGAGGCCGTTCGCGAACCACAGCACGCGCATCGCCGCGGCGGCATCGCCCGCTCCGCGGAACACCGCGTTGATCGTGAACAGCAGCATGATCACGGCGTTGCTGCCGAGCGCCCATTGCATGTAGGGGTAGCCGTGGGCGAGCGTCCAGTCGTCCGCGCCCATCAGGCGCAGGAGTTCGGGCGCGTACACGATGCCGGCCGCCGCGAACGGCAGCGACGCGAGCAGCGCGATCCAGATCGCCTGCACGGCGGTCACCGCGGCCTCCTCGGGCTTGCCCTCCCCGGTGCGCCGCGCGACGACGGCGGTCACGGCCATCGCCAGGCCGATCCCGATCGCGTACAGCAGGAACAGCAAGGTCTCGGTCAGCCCGACCGTCGCGACCGCGGAGGAGCCGAGCTTGCCGACGAAGTAGATGTCCACCACCGCGAACGTGGACTCGAGCACCAGCTCCAGCACCATCGGCACGGCGAGCAGGAATACCGCGCGCTTGAGCGGGATCCTCGTGTAGTCGGCGCCGGTGCCGCGGATCGCGTCCCGCAGCTCGGCCCACAGCGGGCGGCGCCCGGCGGCCGGACCGGCGGCATCGGCGGATTCCATGCGCTTCAGCCCGGGGCCGCGGCTGCATTCACGCGCCGCGCGCGCCACAGCAGCCAGGCGCCGCCCGCGAACAGCACGATGATGGAGAGGATGCCGGCACGGGTGCTGCCGGTCGCGAGCGCGGTAACGCCGACCAGGAGCGGCCCGAGTACCGCCGCGAACTTGCTCATCATGTTGTAGAAGCCGAAGAACTCTCCTTGCTTGCCGGCGGGTATGAGCGAGGCGAAGTAGGATCGCGACAGCGACTGGATGCCGCCCTGCACCAGGCCGATCACGCCGGCAAGCCAGTAGAAGTGCGTGATGTCCCGCATCCAGTAGGCGGCGACCGTCGCGATCGAATAGACGCCGATGGCGATGAAGATGCCGTTGTGCGCGCCGATGCGCGCGCCCAGCGCGCCGAAGGCGAGCGCCGCCGGAAAGGCGACGAACTGCGTGATCAGGAGCGCCGCAATCAGGCTTTGCTGCTGGAAGCCGAGCGAGAGGCCGAAGTCCACGGCCATCTTGATGATCGTGTTGACGCCGTCGATGTACATCCAGTACGCGAGCAGGAACCAGGCGAGCGTGCGGTAGCGGCGGACCTCGCGCACGGTCGCGGCGAGCTCGCGCCAGCCCGCGCGCGCGGCGGCCGCGAGCGCGAGCGGCGCCGCCGGCTTCTGCTCGCGCACCCACAGCAGCGCCGGTACCGAGAACAGCAGCCACCAGGCTGCGACCATCGGGAAGGCGATGCGCACGGCCTGCGCCGCGTCCGCGAGGCCGAATCGCTCCGGGCTCGTCACCATGGCGACGTTCAGCAGCAGCATGAGCCCGCCGCCCAGGTAACCCGCCGCGAAGCCGAAGGCCGAGACCAGGTCGTACTGGCGCCGCTCGGCCACGTCTACCAGCAGCGAGTCATTGAAGGTCACGCCGCCGGCGAAGCCGAAGCCCGCGAGCGCATAGACCAGCGCGGCGGCCATCCATTGGCCCTGCTCCACCCAGTAGAGGCTGGCCGTCATCGCCGCGCCCAGGACGGTGAAGAAGGCAAGCATCCGGAGGCGCGCGCCGCCGCGGTCGGCCATGGCGCCGAGCAGCGGCGCCAGCAGTGCGATCAGCAGGCTGCCGGCGCCGTTCGTCAGGCCGAGCCGGAAGGTGCTGACGGCGGCCTCCGAGCCCGCGCTCCAGTACTGCTTGAAGAAGACGGGGAAGAAGCCCGCCATGACCGTGGTGGCAAAGGCCGAGTTCGCCCAGTCGTAGAGCGCCCAGCCGATGACCGGGCGGCGCAGCAGCGCCGCCTTCACGCCGCCACCGCCAGGTGCTCGCGGGTCTCGCGGAACTGCAGCTCCGGGAAGCGCTCAATGGCGAGGCCGAGATTCACGCGCGTCGGCGCGAGGTAGACCAGCTCCCCGGCGTGGTCGAGCGCCAGCTGCTCGTGCGCGCGCTCGCGCAGCTGCGCCAGTTTTGCGGGATCGGCGCCCCTGACCCAGCGCGCGGTCACGACGTTGACCGGTTCGAACCCGCAGCTCACGCCGTACTCGTCGGCGAGCCGGAACGCGACCACGTCGAACTGCAGCGGCCCGACCGCGCCCAGGATCAGGTCGTTGTTGCGCAGCGGCCGGAACAGTTGCGTGGCGCCCTCCTCGCACAGCTGGTCCAGTCCCTTCTGCAGCGCCTTCATCCGCAGCGGGTCCTTCAGCACCGCGCGCCGGAACAGCTCCGGCGCGAAGTTCGGGATGCCCGTGAAGGTGAGCGCCTCGCCCTCGGTGAAGGTGTCGCCGATGTTGATGGTGCCGTGGTTGTGCAGGCCGATGATGTCTCCGGCCCAGGCCTCGTCCGCCTGCTGCCGGTCCGCCGCCATGAAGGTCAGTGCGTCGGCGATGCGCACTTCCTTGCCGAGGCGCACGTGGTAGAGGCGCATGCCGCGCCGGTACGCGCCCGAACAGATGCGCAGGAACGCGATGCGGTCGCGGTGGCCCGGATCCATGTTGGCCTGGATCTTGAACACGAAGCCGCTCAGCGCGGATTCCTGCGGCTGCACCTCGCGGGTCGTCGTGCGCCGCGGCCGCGGCGGCGGCGCGTAGCGCACGAACGAGCGCAGCAGTTCCTCGACGCCGAAATTGGCGAGCGCCGAGCCGAAGTGCACCGGCGTCTGCCGGCCCGCGAGGTACTCCTGCTCGTCGAACGGCGGCAGCGCGCCGCGCACCAGCTCGACTTCCTCGCGGAAGGCGGCGGCCGACTCGCCCAGGAGTTCGTC
>DASTOQ010000080.1:0-27127 GCA_035720205.1 Steroidobacteraceae bacterium
TCGCCGGCGATCCCGCCCCGAGCTTGCGGGTCGAGTAATCGAACCGGTTGAGGGCGTCGTAGAAGAACTCCTCGGTCACCGCGGTCGGCAGCTTGTTGTCGATGCGCTGCTTCAGGTTGCCGTTCAGGTCCCAGTTCACCTGGGAGTGGATCAGCACCGACGCGCCCTTCTCGCCGTAGCGCGACTCCATCAGCCCGGAGGCCTGATCGAAGTCGGTGAAGGCTGTGCGGGACTTTTCATTTCGCCTCCCCGGTCAGCGCAAGAATCGGCGCTGCTCCCGCATATAACTGGTGCGAGGCGGCGAAAAGTCTCACTTTTGGTGCCGCTACCCCTCGCGCAGCGTACTGATCGGCGGATGATTCACGACCTTGCGCGCCGCGAAGGTCCCTGCCCCGCCGACGATGACCGCCCCCGCGACCAGCCCGATCACCCATACCCAGGGATCGATCGCGTATTCCAGCTCGAACACCTGGGTCGCGAGCAGCCAGCCGACCAGCGTCGCGCCGACCGCCGCCAGCACGCCTGAGAGCATCCCGAGCGCCGTGAACTCCGAGGCCACGCCCGCGAGCACCACGCGCCGGCGCGCGCCGAGTGTCCGGAGCATCGCGCTCTCGTAGCGGCGCTCGTCGCGGGTCGCCTGGATGGCGGCCAGCAGCACGGTGATGCCGGCCGCCAGTGTGAACAGGAACACGTACTGCACGGCGAGTGAGGCGCGGTTCATGACGTCGCGCACCTGCGCGAGGATGGCGTCGATGTCGAACAGCGACACCGAGGGGAAGCGCCGCACCACGTCCACCAGCATCCCCCGCTGCTCCTCCGAGAGCTTCATGCTGGTGAGCCAGGTGCCGGCGAGGCCGTCCAGCGTCCTCGGCGGGAACACGAGGAAGAAGTTCGGGCGGAAGTTGTCCCACTCCACCTGGCGGAAGCTCGTGACTTCCGCTTCGAGCGTCTCGCCCGCGACGTCGAAGGTGAGCTTGTCGCCGAGCATGAGGCCCATTTCCTCCTGGTAGTCGGTCGCGACCGACACCAGCGCCTTGCCGTAGTCGGACTCGGTCCACCATTCCCCCGCGACGATCCTGTTGTCCACTTGCGGCTGTGCGGCCCAGGACAGGTTCTGCTCGCGCTCGGCGAAGCCGCGGCCGCGGTCGGTGCCCAGTTTCAGCTCGTCCACCGGCGTGCCGTTCAGCGCCGTCATGCGCGCGCGGATCATCGGGAACAGCACCGGCTTCGGCAGCCCGCGCTCCTCGATGAAGGCGGCGAACTGCTCGGTCTCGTCCGCCGGGATGTTGATCATGAAGAAATTGGGCGTGTCGGCCGGCAGGCTCGCGCGCCAGTCCTCCAGCAGGTCGTTTCGCACGACCGCCAGCAGCAGCAGCACCATGAGCCCGAGTCCGAAGGCCACCACCTGCACCACGCTCTCGCGCCCGCGCCGCGCCAGGTTCGCGAGCCCGTAGCGCCAGGCGACGCCCACCGCGCCGCGCAGCCGGCCGGTGAGCCTCACCAGCAGGAAGCCGGCGAGGTAGAGAATCGCGAGCGTGGCGGCGATGCCGCCGGCGACGAAGGCGACCAGCTTCGCGTCCCGCACCAGCCAGAACAGCACGGCCAGCAGCGCCGCGACCGCGAGGCCGTAGGAGACCGTGTAGCGCAGCTTCGGCGGCTCGAGATTGCGCCGCAGCACCCGCGCCGGCGGCACGCGCTTGAGCTGCAGCATCGGCGGCAGCGCGAATCCCACCAGGATCGCGAGCGCCGTGACCGCCCCCATGATGGCGGGCGCCGTGGTCGGCGGCGGCAGATCGGCGCGCACGAGATCGCCCAGCAGCCACGCCAGGATCTCCTGCGCGGCGAAACCGAGCACGGCGCCGACGATCGCCGCGATGACCGCGAGCAGCGCCAGTTCGATGATGGTCACCTGCAGCACGAGGCGCTGCGGCGCGCCCATGCATTTCATCAGCGCGACGTTGTCGAGGTGGCGCTGGGTGTAGCGGCGCGCGGCCATGGCGACGGCGACCGCCGCCAGCAGCACGGTGATCATCGCCGACAGGTTCAGGAAGCGCCCGGCGCGCTCGCTGGAGGCCTCCACCTGCGGGCTTTCCTCCGCGATGTCCACCAGCCGCTCACTCGCGGTCTTGCGATCGGCGAGCTCCGCCTTGAAATCCGCGATCGCCGCGGGCGTGCCGGCGAACAGCACCGAGTAGGTCGCGCGGCTGCCGGGGCCCAGCAGCTCGGTCGAATCGAGATCCGCGAGCGGCAGCAGCAGCGACGGCGCGAGGTCCACGAAGTTCGCGCCCTGGTCCGGGCGGTAGTCGAGTACGCGCGAGACGGTGAAGGTCGCCGCGCCGACGTTGACCTGATCACCGACCGATGCGCCCAGGCGCGCCAGCAGGCGCGGGTCGAGCCAGACCTCGCCGCGGCCGGGCAGCTCGTCGGTCTCGCGCGCAGCGGAGAAGGCCGCGTCCGAGATCTTGAGCTTGCCGCGAAGCGGGTAACCGGGCCCCACGGCGCGGATCGCGGCCAGCGCCGAGTCCTCGCCGAAGAACACCACGCTCGGGAAGAAGATCGTGCGCGCGGTGGCGATGCCGCGCTCCGCGGCGAGCTGCTCGTACTCCGGCCCTACCGGCTGCAGCGAACGCAGCCTGAGATCCGCGGCCAGTACTTCGGCCGCGCGCTGCGCGACCGCCTGCGAGATGCGGTCGGTGAAGAAACCGACGCCGGTCAGCGCGGTGACGGCGACCAGCAGCGCCGCCAAGAGCACCGCGAGCTCGCCGGAGCGCCAGTCGCGCAGCAGCGCCAGCAATGCGAAGCGCAGCGCCCGCATCAGTGCACGAGCCTGCCGGCGTCCATCTCGATGACGCGGTCGCAACGCTCGGCAATCGCGCGGTCGTGGGTCACCAGAACGAGCGTGGTGCCGGTCGCCCTGTTCATCTCGAACAGCAGTTGCATTACGCGCGCGCCGGTGGCGGTGTCGAGATTGCCGGTCGGCTCGTCGGCGAACAGCACCGCGGGGCGGGTGACGAAGGCCCGCGCGATCGCGACGCGCTGCTGCTCGCCGCCGGAGAGCTGGCGCGGATAGTGGCCGAGGCGTCCGGCGAGGCCCACCTGCGCCAGCGCCTCGCGCGCGGCGGCGCGCGCGTCGGGCCGGCCCGCGAGCTCGAGCGGCAGCATCACGTTTTCGAGCGCGGTCAGGGACGGCACCAGGTGGAAGGACTGGAACACGAAGCCGACGTGCCTCGCGCGCGCCTCCGCACGGCCATCCTCGTCCAGCGCCGAGAGTTCCGTGCCCGAGAGCCACACGGCTCCGGTGGTCGGCTCGTCGAGCCCCGCGAGCAGCGCGAGCAGCGTGGACTTGCCGGCCCCGGAGGCCCCCACCACGGCCACTGTCTCCCCGGCCGCGACCTGCAGGCTGACGTCGTCCAGGATGGTCAGCATTCCCTCCGGACTGGTAACCTGCTTGCGCAAACTTCTGGCTTCGAGAACGGTCTTTCTGTCCATGCGTGGCATCCTGGCTGTCCTCATCCTGCTGCTCACCGCCGCCCCGGCGCAGGCCGCCCAGCCGCCGGTCATCCTGGTGGTCGGCGACTCGCTCTCGGCCGGCTACGGGCTCGCCCCCGGGCAGGGCTGGGTGGCGCTGCTGCAGCAGCGCTTGAAGAAGGAAGGTTACGGATACCGCGTGGTCAACGCCAGCGTCACCGGCGAGACCACCGATGGCGGCGTGCAGCGCCTGGGGCGAGCGCTTGCGGCTCACAAGCCTGCGGTCGTGGTCATCGAGCTCGGCGGCAACGACGGATTGCGCGGCCTGCCCCTGTCGCGCGTGCGCTCGAACCTCGAGCTCATGATCACGAAGAGCCGCGCCGCCGGCGCCGAAGTGCTGCTCGTCGCCGTGCGCGTGCCGACCAACTATGGGCCGAAGTACGCGAACTCGTTCGAAGGCATCTACGCCGACCTCGCGAAACGCTACCGCATCGGCAGCGCGGCGTTGCTCGACGACGGGATCGGCACGGACCTCGCGCTGTTCCTGCCGGATGGCATCCACCCGAATGCGCAGGCGCAGCCGCGGCTACTCGACAATATCTGGCCGCAGCTCCAGCCGCTCTTGCGCCGCTAGCCGAACCCGCGTCAAATTCGGAAGACCGCCGGCCGCGGGGGCCCGGCTTCATTTTGCGGCGCAACAATGAATGACGTGAATTCCGCTGCCGGGAAATTCTGGCTGAAGCACTACCCGCCCGGGGTGCCGGCCGAGATCGACCCGGACTCGATCCGCTCGCTGAAGCAGATGTTCGAGGACAGCTGCCGCGATTACGCCGCGAAGCCGGCATTCACCAACATGGGCCGCACGCTCAGCTACGCCGAGGCCGGCGAGCTGTCGCGCCGCTTCGGCGCCTGGCTGCAGCAGGAGGCCGGCATGAAGAAGGGCGACCGCGTCGCCCTGATGATGCCGAACATCCTGCAGTACCCGATCGCGATCGTAGGCGCCTTGCGCGCCGGTCTCACGATCGTCAACGTCAACCCGCTCTACACCGCGCGCGAGCTCGAGCACCAGTTGAACGACTCCGGCGCCACCGCGATCGTGATCTTCGAGAACGCGGCGGCGACCCTGCAGCAGGTGCTCGCGAAGACGCCGGTGAAGCGCGTGATCGTCACCGGCATCGGCGACATGCTCGGCTTCCCGAAGGGCGCGATCACCAACTTCGTGATCCGGCGCGTGAAGAAGATGGTGCCGGCGTACGCGTTGCCGGGCAGCGTGCGTTTCGGCGCGGTGCTGTCGCGCGGCGCGTCGCTCGCGCTCGATCCGGTGGAGGTTGGCGGTGAGGACATCGCCTTCCTGCAGTACACCGGCGGCACGACGGGCGTCTCCAAGGGCGCGGTCCTCACGCACCGCAACCTGGTGGCGAACACGGTGCAGGTGGTCGCCTTCATGCCGGAGCTGAAGGACATCGAGGATGCGGTCGTCATCACGGCGCTGCCGCTCTATCACATCTTCGCGCTGACCTCGAACCTGCTGGTGTTCACGAACACCGGCGGGCACAACGTGCTGATCACCAACCCGCGCGACATGGCGGGGTTCGTGGCGGAACTCGCGAAGGTGCGCTTCACCTTCATCACCGGCGTGAACACGCTGTTCAACGGGCTGCTGCACACGCCGGGCTTCGACAAGCTCGACTTCTCCTCGCTCAAGGTCGCGCTCGGCGGCGGCATGGCGGTGCAGGCGGCGGTCTCCGAGCGATGGCGCCAGGTCACCGGCCGGCACATCTGCCAGGGCTGGGGGCTCACGGAGACCTCGCCGGTGGGCACGGCGAACCTGCCCGGCACGCTCGAGTTCACCGGCTCGATCGGCTATCCGCTGCCGTCCACCGAGATCTCGATCCGCGACGACGACGGCAACGAGCTGCCGCTCGGCTCGGTCGGCGAGATCTGCCTGCGCGGGCCGCAGGTGATGCGCGGCTACTGGAACCGGCCGGAGGAGACCGCGAAGGTCATGCTGCCCGGCGGCTGGCTGCGCACCGGCGACGTCGGGCGCATGGACGAGCTCGGGCGCACCTACATCGAGGACCGCAAGAAGGACATGATCATCGTCTCGGGATTCAACGTGTACCCGAACGAGGTCGAGGGCGTGGTGGCGCGGATGCCGGGCGTGCTCGAGGTCGCGGCGGTCGCGCAGCCGGACGAGCGCTCGGGCGAGGTGGTGGCGCTCTTCATCGTCCGCAAGGACCCGGCGCTGACCGCCGAGCAGGTGATCGCGTACTGCCGCAAGGAGCTCACCGGCTACAAGGTGCCGAAGGCGGTGTACTTCCGCGACGAGCTGCCGAAGACCAACGTCGGCAAAATCCTGCGCCGCACGCTGCGCGACGAGCTCGCCAAGCCCAAGGCCGCCTGATAAAGGGGACGCATCCCATTTAATTATTTAATTTAAATGGGATGCGTCCCCTTTATCCGTGGTAGGCGGGGGAGAGTTCGGCGACGGCGGCCACCAGCGCCGCGACGTGGGCGGGATCGACGCCTGGCTGCACACCGTGGCCGAGGTTGAAGACGTGCCCCGGACCGTGCCCGAAGCTTTCCAGCGTGCGCGCGACTTCCGCGCGAATCGCCTCCGGCGAGCCATACAGTGCGCCGGGGTCCATGTTCCCCTGCAGCGCCACGCGCCCGCCGGCCGCGAGCCGCGCCGCCGACAATTCGGTGGTCCAGTCGACGCCGAGCGCGTCCGCGCCCGAGGCCGCCATGCGCTCGAGCCAGGCCCCGCCGCCCTTGGTGAACAGGATCACCGGGACGCGCCGGCTTTCACGCTCGCGGACCAGGCTCGCGACGATCTGCTCCATGTAGGGCAGCGAGAACGTGAGGTATGCAGGAGTCGACAGCGCGCCGCCCCAGGTGTCGAACAGCATCACCGCCTGGGCGCCCGAATCGATCTGCGCGTTGAGATAATCGGTGGTCGCGCGCGCGAGCTTGGCGAGCAGCCGGTGCAGCGCCTTCGGGTCGCCGTACAGCATGCCCTTGATGCGCGCGAAGTCGCGGCTCCCGCCGCCTTCCACCATGTAGGTGGCGACCGTCCACGGCGAGCCCGCGAAGCCGATCAGCGGCACGCGCCCCGCCAGCTCGCGGCGGATCAGCGCGACCGTGTCCATCACGAAGCGCAGCTCCTTCGCCGGATCCGGCACCGGCAGCGCGTCCACGTCGGCAGCCGAGCGCACCGGGCGCTCGATCTTCGGCCCCTCGCCCTCCTCGAACGCGAGCCCGACGCCCATTGCCTTCGGGATCATGAGGATGTCGGAGAACAGGATGGCGGCGTCGAGCGGGAAGCGCGCCAGCGGCTGCAGCGTCACCTCGCAGGCGAGCTCGGGATGCGTGGCGAGCGCGAGGAAGCTGCCGGCCCTGGCGCGCGTCGCGCGGTATTCCGGCAGGTAGCGCCCGGCCTGGCGCATGATCCAGACCGGCGTGCGGTCCACCGGGTCGCGGGCGAGCGCACGCAGCAGCCGGTCGTTCTGCAATGCGCTCATCGGCCGGCAAAGATCCCGGCGATGGTCGCCTGGATGGCCTCCGCCGCGGCACGCGGGTCGGCGGCGTCGCGGACCGGCCGGCCGACGACGATGTAATCCGCGCCGTTCGCAAAGGCCTGCGCCACGTCGACCACCCGCTTCTGGTCGTCCGCGGGGCGGTTCTCCACCGGCCGGATGCCGGGCGTGACCACGATGAGGCGGTGGTCCACGCCCGCGCGCAAGGTCTTTGCCTCCAGCCCCGAAGAGATGACGCCCGCGCAGCCGGCCGCCAGCGCCCGTCGCGCGCGCGACAGCACCAGCTGCTCCACGTCGCACCGGAAGCCGAGGTCGTCGAGGTCGCCGCGATCGAGGCTCGTGAGCACGGTCACCGCGAGGATGCCGACCTCGCCCGCGGCGGCATCCGCAGCCGCTTCCATGATCGCCTGGTTGCCGTGCACGGTCGTGAACGTGATGCCGCGACCCCGCAGGTTGCGCACGGCGGCGGCGACCGTCGCCGGCACGTCGAAGAACTTGAGGTCCAGGAACACGCGCTTGCCGCGCCCGACCATCCAGTCGACCAGCTCGAACGAGCCGCCCGAAGTGAACAGCTCGAGCCCGATCTTGTAGAACGCGACCGCATCGCCGAGCCGGTCCGCGAGCCGGCGCGCGGCGTCCGCGTCCGGCACGTCCATCGCGAAGATCAGGCGCTCGCGCGCGGGAATGACAGCTCTTGCCATGAGGGCTCCGGCCGGGGCGCCCATGCTATCAAACGGCGCTCCTGCCGGTGACGCGGGCGTGCTCCTGGAAGGCATAGCGGTCGGTCATGCCGGCGATGTAATCGGCGATCGCGCGGGCGCGGCCGGCCCTGCCATTCACCTGCTCCATCGCGAGCGCGGCATCGCGGTGTTCGGCGGGCAGCAGTCCCGTCTCGCCCATGAACCCGTCGAACAGCTCCTTCAGCACCAGGCCCGCCCCCAGGCGCGTGGACTGCATGTGCTCGTGGCGATAGAGCCGGTTGCGCAGGAACTTCTTGAGCTCGTGGTGCTCGGCGTCCCGCCCCGGCGAGAAGCCGACGATCGGCGCAGGCGTAGCGCGCACCGCATCGATGTCGGCCGGCGCCAACTCCGCGAGCCGGCGCCCGGTCTCCTCGATCAGGTCGCTGGCCACGTCGTGGATCATGCGCCGGATGATCTCGTGCACCATGCGCCGTTCGGGCAGGTCCGGGTAACGCGCGCGTACCGCGTCGTACTGGCGCGCGAACGCCGTCACCGTGCGCAGTTCCTCCATCGTCACCAGGCCCGAGCGCAGGCCGTCGTCGACGTCGTGGTTGTTGTAGGCGATCGCGTCCGCCAGGTCGGCGATCTGCGCCTCGAGACCGGGCTGGGTGCGGTCGATGAAGCGCCTGCCGAGGTCCCCGAGCTGGCGCGCGTTCGCGAGCGAGCAATGCTTCAGGATGCCCTCGCGCGTCTCGAACGTCAGGTTGAGGCCGCGATGATCCGCGTAGCGCTCTTCGAGCTCCTCGACCACGCGCAGCGACTGCAGGTTGTGCTCGAAGCCGCCGTACTCGCGCATGCAGTCGTTCAGCACGTCCTGGCCTGCATGGCCGAAGGGCGTGTGGCCGAGGTCGTGCGCGAGGCAGATCGCCTCGGTCAGCGGTTCGGAGAGCGACAGCGCCAGGGCCACGGAGCGGCCCACCTGCGCGACCTCCAGCGAATGCGTGAGCCGCGTGCGGTACATGTCGCCTTCGTGGTTGATGAAGACCTGGGTCTTGTAGACCAGGCGGCGGAAGGCGTTCGAATGCAGGATGCGGTCGCGGTCGCGCTGGAACTCGCCGCGGTAATCCGCGGGCGGTTCCGGGATCCGGCGGCCCCGCGAGGTCGCCTCCCGGGCCGCATAGGGCGCGAGCCCCGCGTCGGGATCCCGGCCCTTCCTCATGCGCCCATGCGCTCCACGAGCAGCTTGCCGAGCGCGTCCTCCGGGTAATCGGCGGTCACGGTGGCGACGCCGATCGCGTCCAGCAGCACCAGGCGCAGCGTTCCGCCCGCCACTTTCTTGTCCATGCCCATCAGCTCGAGCATCCGCGCCCGCCCGATCCGCGGCGGGTCCGCCGGCAGCCCCGCGCGCAGCACGAGCGCGCGCACGCGCGCGGCGTCGGCGGCCGGCAGCCGGCCGCTGCGCGCGGACAACTCCGCCGCCAGCACCAGGCCGGTCGCGACCGCCTCGCCGTGCAGCACGCGCCCGTAGCCGGCGCCGGCCTCGATCGCGTGACCGAAGCTGTGCCCGAGGTTCAGGAGCGCCCGCGGCCCCTGTTCGCGCTCGTCGCGCGCGACGATCGCCGCCTTGATCTCGCAGGCGCGGCGGATCGCGTGCGCGAGCGCATCCGGCTCACGCGCGAGCACCGCGCCGACGTGATTTTCGAGCCAGGCGAAGAATCCGGCGTCGGCCACCAGCGCCGCCTTGGCGATCTCCGCGAAGCCTGCGCGCAGCTCGCGCTCGGGCAGGGTCGACAGCGTGTCGGTGTCGGCGATCACCGCGCGCGGCTGGTGGAAGGCGCCGATCAGGTTCTTGCCGCCGGGATGGTTGACGCCGGTCTTGCCGCCGACGGAGGAGTCCACCTGCGCGAGCAGCGTGGTCGGCAGCTGGATGAAATCGATGCCGCGCTGGTAGGAAGCGGCCGCAAAGCCCGCCACGTCCCCGACCACGCCGCCGCCGAGTGCCAGCACCATGCCGTCGCGATGGATGCGCGCGGCGACCAGCGCGTCGATCACGCTCATCGCGGTCTCGAGCGTCTTCTGTTCCTCGCCGTCCGGGATCACGCAACGCGCAAACTCGCGCCCCGCGAGCCCCTCCGCGAGCCGCGGCAGCCACAGCCGCGCGACGGTCTCGTCGGTGACGACCAGCAGTCTGGCCTCCGCGGCGTGCTGCGCGAACGGCTCGCGTGATTTCAGCAACCCCGGCCCGATCAGGATCGGGTAGCTGCGCTCGGCCAGCGTCACCTCAAGGCGCTGCATGGGCGGCCTCCTGGAGCGCCTTCTCGATGTCCGCGGCGACCGCCGCGGGAGCGCGGCGGTCGGTGCGCATGGTGATCGCGGCGATGGAACGGTACAACGGGTCGCGCAGCTGCATGAGTTCCTCGAGCCTGGCGCGGCGATCAGGGGTTGCGAGCAGCGGCCGGTGCTGGCCGCGCTGCGTGCGCGCGAGCTGCTGCTCGATGGTCGTGTCCAGAAACACGACCGTGCCGCGCGCCGCAAGACGCTCGCGGTTCTCCGGCAGCAGGATCGCGCCGCCGCCGGTGGCCAGGACCACCCCCTGCTCCTGGGTGAGCGCGTCGATCACGTCGCGCTCGCGGGCCCGGAAGCCTTCCTCGCCCTCGCGCTCGAAGATATAGGCGATGTCCACGCCGGTGCGCGACTCGATTTCGGCGTCGCTGTCCAGGAACCGCAGCCCGAGCCGCCGGGCCAGCTGCCGGCCGACCGCCGTCTTGCCGGAGCCCATGGGTCCCACCAGGAAAACGCTGCGCGACATGCCCGCATTATCGTACGGCGCGGTTTAAATGGGGACGCGTCCCATCAACGGCACGGCCGCCCGGAGGCGGCCGCGTCGCGTGGCCGGCGGGTGCCGCCGGGTCACTCGATCGTCGAGCCCTCGCGCAGGATCTTGGGCGTCACGAAGATCAGCAACTCATCCCGGTTGTTGATCTTGCTCTTGGACTTGAACAGATTGCCCACCACGGGCACGTCGCCGAGCAGCGGGACCTTCTTGACCGAGTCGCGGCGCTCCGTCTCCATGATGCCGCCGAGCACCACGGTCTGGCCGTCGCGCACCAGCACCTGCGTCTGGATGTTGCGCGTGTCGATCGAGGGCACGAAGCCGCCGGTCGCCGAGGGCACCAGCTGGCCGACGCTGTCCTTGGTGACGGTCAGGTCGAGGATCACGCGGTCGTCCGGCGTGATCTGCGGCGTGACCTTGAGCGACAGCACGGCCTTCTTGAACTGCGTGGTGGTCGCGCCCGAAGAGGCCGACTCCTGGTACGGGATCTCGACGCCCTGCTCGATGATCGCCTCGCGCTGGTTCGCCGTGATGACGCGCGGCGTCGACTTGATCTCGCCGCGGCCCTCGTTCTGCGCGGCCGACAGCTCGAGGTCGATCAGGAAGTCGTCGAAGTCGAGGATCGAGAGCGCGATGCGGCCCGCGGGATTCGCGACCGGCATGTTGACGTTGTAGCGGTCGAAATTGCCGAACGGCACCTCGACCGGGAACGGCTGGCCGGTGGTCGCCAGGTTGTCGAGCGCGGAGCCGATGATGGTGTCGGTGGACTGCGCGCTGCCGCTGACCGCGAACAGGTCGTTGATGTCGTCGGACACGCGCGTGAAGCCCGCGCGCACGCCGAGCTCGCGGCTGAAGTCGTCGGCCACGATCACGATGCGCGACTCGATCAGCACCTGGCGCACCGGGATGTCGAGCGTCGCGACCATGCTGCGCACGGCCGTCAGGTTCTCGGCCGTGTCCTGCACCAGCAGCGTGTTGGTGCGCTCGTCCACGGTCACGTTGCCGCGCGAGGACAGCAGCGAGCCGCCGCCCGCCGACTTGACCAGGCGCGCGATCTCCGAGGCTTTCGCATAGTTGACCGTCAGGAATTCGGTGCGCAGCGGCGCCAGCTCCTGGATGTCCTTGCGCGCCTCCAGCTCCGCCTTCTCCTGCGCAGCCAGTTCCGCCTGCGGCGCCACCAGGATCACGTTGTCCTTGCGGCGCATGTCCAGGCCCTTGGTGCGCAGCACGATGTCGAGCGCCTGGTCCCAGGGCACGTTCTGCAGGCGCAGCGTCACCCGGCCCTTGACCGAGTCGGACACCACGATGTTCTGGCCGCTGGTGTCGGCCAGCAGCTGCAGCAGCGGGCGCACGTCGATGTCCTGGAAGTTGAGCGTCAGGCGCTCGCCGGTGTACTGCTTCTCGGCCGCCGTGACCGCCGCCGTGACGCGCGGACGCTGCTTGACCTCGACCACGTAGAGGTTGTCGGTCTGGTAGGCCATCTGCTCGAAGTCGCCGGTTGCGTTGACCACGATGCGCGCGTTGTCGCCCAGGCGCGTGGCGTCGAACGATGTCACCGGCGTGGCGAAGTCGGTCACGTCGTAGCGCTTCATCCACTGCTCGCCGAGCGCGGTGCCGGTGAAGTCCACGATCACGCGGTTGCCTTCCTGGCGCAGGCTCGCGGGCGTCGCCGGATCGGACAGGTTGATCACGACGCGGCCGGCGCCGTCCGGCGAGCGGCGGAAGTCGACGCCGGTGATGCTGCGCGCGCCTCCCGTGGGCGCGGCAGCGGCGGACGCCGAGGCCATCGCGCCGGCGGCAGATGCCGCGGCACTGCCGATGGTGACGACGACGCTGTCTCCCTCGGCCGTCGCGGTATAGGGCACCAGGGCGTCAAGGTTGAACACCACGCGCGTGCGGCCCGAGGCCTCGGCGGCGACGATCGTGTCGACGCCGCCGGCGCCGACGTCGACGCGGCGGTTGTCGAGCGCGAGCGCCACGTCCGGCAGGTCCACCGACAGCCGCGCCGGGCGGTCGATCGTGAACGTGAGGGGCTGCGGCGCGACGCCGTCGGTGCGCAGCCGGACCTGCAGGGTCGAGTCCTGCATCGGCCGCACCTCGACGGCCGTGAGGCGCACCGTGCCCTGCGCCGTAGCGGCCTGCGCGACCGCGAAGGCCGCGAGGACCAGCGCGCCGCAGAACGCGCGGGCGAGGTTGCGCGTCGCGTCCATGTTCCACCCCGTCGTGCGGTTTTTGCGAGCCATCAGACGTCTCCCAGAAATCAGTCGGCGAGCGCCAGCGCCGCGGGGCGCTCGAGGTAGCCGCCAAGGCCATCAGGAATGATCTCGACCAGCGTGATCTTCGCGTCGGAAATGGACATCACGCGGCCGTCGTTCTGGCCGAGGTGATTGCCCGGCAGCACCCGGTGGATCAGGCCGTCGCGGGTCTGCACCAGGCCGTAGTTGCCGCCGCGCAGCCGCAGCGTGCCGACCATCTTGAGCGTGTCCAGCGGGAACTGCTCGAGGTACTCGCGCGGGCGCTGCACGTCGGGGCGCGGCCCGCTCGGGTTCTCGCCCGCGAGGCTCTGCACGAACGGCGAGCGCCGGTCCATCATCTGGTACTCGTGGCTGACGTAGGGCTTCACCTCGGGCAGCGGCTGGATGCGGCCGCCTGGACGCTGCTTCGCCCTCTCGATCTCGGCGCGCAGATCCGCGGTGCCGTCCGAGCAGCCGGACAGCAGCAGCGCGCCGGTCAGCCCGGCGGCAGTCAGTGCCTTGCGCATGCGTACCCGGTTCATGTCGAATCCCGCTTGGCCGGCGCCGGGCGCTTGCCTTTGGCTTTCGGGTCGGCCGGCGGCGCGAGTTCGCCTTCCTCGAGGTAGCGGTAGGTCTTGGCCGTCAGGTTCATCGTCAGCTCGTCACTGGGCGCCAGCACGCGGTTGCGTGCCTGGCTGCGCGCGCCGCCGCGCGTGATCTCGATGTCGTGCAGCGTGACGATGCGCGGCAGCGCCGCGATGCCGGAGACGAACAGCCCGAACTCGTGGTAGCCGCCGGTGAGCGTGATCTTGATCGGCAGTTCCGCGTAGAAGTCCTTCTTGCTCTCGCCGACCGGCTGGAACAGGCGCTCCTGCAGGCCCGCCGCGAGGCCGGTCTGCGAAATGTCGACCAGCAGCGAGGGCACCTCGGTCTTGCCCGGCAGCTGCCGCAGCATCGCGCCGAAAGTGCGCTCGATCTCGGCGAGCTGCTGGCGGTAGGCCTCGAGGTTCGCGGCCCTGCGCTGCTTCTCGTCGAAGGTGTCCCACAACGTCTTCTGCTCGGCTTCCGCCCTGCGCAGGTCCGGCAGGATGCCGTTCGCGCCGGTCACGAAGTACCACACCAGCAGCGCGCTCACGACCAGGAAGATGAGGCCGACGGCGAGCGCGCGGAACAGGAACGGCCAGCGGCCGATGTCCTTGAAGTCCAGTGCCTGGAGCTGTTCGAGGAAGTTCATCGGCGTGCCTCCGAGACGCGGGCGTTGCGTTTCGCGGGGGCCGCCGCCTCGGGCTCCGGCAGGCGCTGCTGCGCGAACAGCGTGAACTGCGCGCCGGGGGCCGCGTCGCGGCCGGTCTGGATGACCTTCAGCTCGGGCGCGGACAGCGACTCCGAGGCGTCGATGTTGCGCATGAACGCGGAGACGCGCGTGCTCGACTGCGCCACGCCGTTGAACTCGATCTTCTTGCCGCTCTGCTTGACCGACGTCAGGTACACGCCCTCGGGCAGCGTGGCGACGATCTGGTCGAACAGCTTGACCACCTCGGGGCGGCTCGACTGCAGCGTGTCGATCACCTGCATGCGCGCGATCATGCGCGCCTTCTGCTCCTCGAGCGCCAGGATCTGCTCGATCGCCTTGTCGAGCTCGCTGATCTCGGCCTTGAGCAGCTCGTTGCGCCGCTTCTGCGCGTCGATCATCGAGCTGACCGTCAGGTGCGCGAGCAGCGTGACGACGATCGCGAGGGCGACCGCCGCGCCGATGCCGATCAGGAATTCCTTGCGGCGCCGCTGGCGGAGCGCCTGCCGCCACGGAAGGAGGTTAATACTTGGCATGTTCGTCGAAACTCCGCAATGCCAGGCCGCAGGCGAGCAGCAGCGCGGTCGCGTCCCGCGTCACGCCCAGCGCCTTCGCCTTCGAGGAAATCTTCATCTGCCCGAGCGGGTCGCCGCGCTCGGCCGGGATGCCCACGCGGCTCGCGATCACGTCCGCGACCCCGGGAATGTTGGCGCAGCCGCCGCAGATCAGGATCTGCTCCGGCTGGCTGCGACCGCTGCCCGACGCCAGGTAGAACTGCAGCGAGCGGCTCACCTGCTGGGTCATGTCGTCGATGAACGGATCGAGCACTTCGGGCTGGTAATTCGAGGGCAGGCCGCCTTCCTTCTTGGCGCGGCCGGCCTCCTCCATCGACAGCCCGTAGGTGCGCATGATCTCCTCGGTCAGCTGCTGGCCGCCGAAGGCGAAATCGCGCGTATAGATGACCTTGAGGTCCCGCAGCACGCTGAAGGTCGTCGTGCTGGCGCCGAAATCCACGACCGCGATGGTGCGGTCCATGCCGCCGTCCGGCATCTGGTGCGTCATCAGCCGGCAGGCGTTCTCGAGCGCGAAGGCCTCGACGTCCACCAGCTTCGCCAGCAGCCCCGCGGCGGTCACCGCGGCGACGCGCTGCTCGACATTCTCGGAGCGCGAGGCGACCAGCAGCACCTCGCGCATTTCCGGGTCCTTCTCGGAGGGGCCGAGCACCTCGAAGTCGTAGCTGACCTCCTCCATCGGGAACGGGATGTACTGGTCGGCCTGCATCTCGATCTGTTGCTCGAGGTCGGCGTCCGACAGGTTGCGCGGCATCTGGATCGCCTTGGTGATCGCCGCGTCGCCGGAGATCGCCACCGCACAATCCTTCGAACGCACGCCGGAACGCTTGACCGCACGGCGGATCGCGTCGCCGACCGCCGCCGCGTCGACGATCGCCTTTTCGTTGATCGCGTTGTGCGGGGTGGGTTCCGCCGCGTACGCCTCGACCCGGTAGGTGTCGCCGGACTTGGCAAGCTCGATCAGCTTGATCGAGGACGTCGTGATGTCCAGGCCGACGAGCGGCACGTACCGCGGTCCCAGCGAGAATTTCGGCAGCTTGAGCACGGAAATTTCCTTTTCAGGTCAGGCTATTGCGACACCAATCGCTGCGCTGGGTCAACTTTGCCGGCCAACTATATAGCAAGCAATTGTTAAATTGAACGTGACCCGACTCCCAGTTCGGGTGCTCGCAGGCCCTTCAAATGGGCTCGACCGGGGCCCGTCGGGGGGCTTTCGGCCCCCCGGCCGGACCACCCGGGTTCCGGCGCGGATCGCGCCCCCGCGGGGCCTCCCCGGGCCAGATCCGCCGCCGATGCTGCACCCGATCCGGTGGGGCAACCGTGTCTGCCGTCACGGTTGGTGCGTCGCAGACCGGCGACCGTGGGCGCCGGCAGTGCCCGACATTACTATGCATAATCGTCGCCGGTGACCACGCGACTGAACCGCAGGCTGCTCATCGCGGCGACCGTCATCGTGTCGCTGGCAGGCGTGGTCAGCCTCGCCTTCCTCTCCACCTACTACTACCTGAAGCCGACGCTGCCGGACGTCGCGGTGCTGCGGGACGTGCGCCTGCAGGTGCCGCTGCGCGTGTACAGCCGCGACGGAAGGCTGCTGGCGCAGATCGGCGAGCAGCGGCGCGTGCCGGTGGCCTGGGACGAGATCCCGACCGTCGTGGTGCACGCGGTGCTCGCGGCCGAGGACGACCGCTTCTTCGAGCATCCGGGCGTGGACTGGCAGGGCGTGCTGCGCGCGCTCGCGGTCACGGCCGCGACCATGGAGGTCTCGCAGGGCGGCAGCACGCTGACGCAGCAGCTCGTGCGCACCACGCTCATCACCAAGGAGCGGCAGCTGCGGCGCAAGCTGCGGGAGATCTTCCTCGCGCTGTCGCTCGAGAACGAGTTGACCAAGCAGGAGATCTTCACGCTGTTCGTGAACACGCAGTTCCTCGGCCAGCGATCCTACGGCTTCGCCGCCGCGTCCGAGACCTATTTCGGCAAGCCGCTCTCCGGGATCGACGCCGCCGAGGCGGCGCTGCTCGCCGGCATCCTGCAGGCGCCGTCGCGGCTGAACCCCGCGGCGAACCCCGGGCGCGCGGCCGAGCGGCGCGCCTACGTGCTGCGGCGCATGCGCCAGCTCGGCTACCTCGACGACGGGGCCTGGCGCGAGGCGATGGCGAAGCCGGTAACGCGCGAGCTGTTCGGGCCTCGCGTCCTGGTGGACGCGCCCTGGGTCGGCGAGATGGTGCGCCTGGCGCTGCTGGAAAAGCACGGCGAGCGCATCTACACCGACGGCTTCCAGGTCGTGACGACCGTGGACAGCCGGCTGCAGCGCGCGGCCGACGTCGCGCTCAGGAGCGCCGTGCTCGAGTACGACCGGCGTCATGGCTTCCGCGGCCGCGCCGGGCAGATGGAACTCGAGGGCCGCGACGACGCTTCCATTGCGCTGTCCCTCGAGGAGTACCCCGTCGTGGGTGGCCTGCTGCCGGCGGCGGTGGTCGAGGTCGGGCGACTCGATGCGACCGCAGTGGCGCGCACCGGCAAGCGGTACCGCCTGCCGTTCGACGGCATGCGCTGGGCCGTGCGCGAGAGCCGGCCGGCACCGAATGAGCCGCACGACGTGGTCGCCGCCGGCGACGTCGTCTACATCCTGCCCTCCTCCGCCGGCGACGCCCTGCTCGCGCAGCTGCCGGAGGTGCAGGGCGCCTTCGTCGCGCTCGACCCGCACGACGGGGCGATCGTCGCGCTGTCCGGCGGCTTCGACTACCAGGCCTCGAAGTTCAACCGCGTGATGCAGGCCCGCCGGCAGCCGGGCTCCTCGTTCAAGCCCTTCATCTATTCCGCGGCGCTGGAGTCCGGCTTCACCCCGGCCTCGATCGTCCTCGACGCACCGGTGGTCTACGAGGCGCCGGCGCCGGAGGACGGCATCGGCCTGCGCCCCGGCGCGATCGAGGGCGACCAGCAGTCCGAGGAGGACTGGCGCCCGGTCAACGACTCGCGGCGCTTCTACGGCCCCACCCGGCTGCGCGATGCGCTGGCGCGCTCGCGCAACCTGGTCACGATCCGCGTCATGCGCCAGATCGGAGTCGGCTACGCGCGCGATTACGTGACGCGCTTCGGCCTGCCGAAGGACCATATTCCGGCCGACCTGACCGCGGCGCTCGGCACCGCCCAGCTCACGCCGCTCGAGATGGCCAACGGCTTCTCCGTGTTCGCGAACGGCGGATCGCAGGTCACGCCCTACCTGGTCGAACGCGTGTTCGGAGCCGACGGCTCGGTGCTCGAGGAGGCTGCGCCGAAGCTCGCCTGCGGTTACTGCGGCGGAGGCGCCTCCGCGCTCGCGGGCAACGCGCCCCTGGCGGTCGCGGGCGACGGCGACGGCGTGCTGCGCGCCTCGGACGTCGGCGGCGGCCTGCTCCCGCCGCCAGACGAAGAGCGTGCGCCCCGCGCGATCTCCGAAGCCAACGCCTGGATCATCACCGACCTGCTGCGCGACGTGATCCGGCGCGGCACCGGGCAGCGCGCCCGGGCGCTCGGCCGGGGCGATATCGCGGGCAAGACCGGCACCACCAATGACGGCCGCGACGCCTGGTTCTCGGGATTCAACCCCGATCTCGCCGCCACCGCGTGGATCGGCTTCGACCAGGAGCGTCCGCTGGGAGCCGAAGAGGAAGGCGCGCGCACCGCGCTGCCGATGTGGATCTATTTCATGCGCGAGGCGCTCGCCGGGCGGCCGGAGCGGCGCCTGCCGATGCCGGACGGGGTGGTCACCGCGCGCGTGGCCGTGGACACCGGCCCGCTTGCAGACGCCAGCGCGCCCGCGAGCGAATTCGAGTACTTCCTGGCGGATCACCTGCCGCCGGGCGTCGAGGGCGCCAGCGGCGCCGGCGTGCAGAACGTGCCGCCGCCGCAGAAATACGAGGAGCCGATTTTCTGATGGGCCG
Source organism: Steroidobacteraceae bacterium (assembly GCA_035720205.1). Classification (GTDB taxonomy): domain Bacteria; phylum Pseudomonadota; class Gammaproteobacteria; order Steroidobacterales; family Steroidobacteraceae; genus SCUD01. The sequence goes on from DASTOQ010000080.1 coordinate 18,535, forward strand.
TGGACGCTCCCCGCGCGCCGACAACCTGCGCCAGGCGATCGCGCGGGAGGCCGCGCGGCTCATGATCGAGCACGGCCACGGGGACTACGGCGCGGCCAAGCGCAAGGCCGCCGAGCGCATGGGCGTGACCGACCAGGCCGTGCTGCCGGGGAACGCCGAGATCGAGGAGGCGATCGCGGGCCACCAGCGCCTGTTCGTGGCCGAGGCCCACGCCAGCGAACTCGCCGAGATGCGCGCGGCCGCGGTCGAGGCGATGCGCCTGCTCGCGCCATTCGAGCCGCGGCTCGTCGGGCCGCTCCTGTCCGGCACCGCGACCGCGCATGCCGGCATCGCGCTGCACCTGTTCGCCGACACGCCCGAGGCCGTCGCACTCTGCCTGATGGACCGCGGCATTCCCCACGAATTCGGCGAACGGCGCTTCCGCGTGCAGCGCGACGCGGTGGAGTCCTATCCGGAGATCCGCTTCAGCGCCGGCATGCACGAGGTCGAGGCGACGATCTTCCCGAAGGACGGCATCCGCCAGTCGCCGCCCGGCCCCGTCGACGGCAAACCGATGCGCCGCGCGACGCTTTCGGAGGTCGAGGAACTGCTTGCGGCAGGATAAAGGGGACGCGTCCAATTAAATGGGGACGCATCCCAATTAGCTGGAAATAAGGATGCGTCCCCATTTAATTGGACGCGTCCCCTTTATTTACCGCCTGGCGACCGGCACGTAGTCGCGCTGCGCCGGGCCGGTGTAGAGCTGCCGCGGCCGCGCGATCTTGAGCGTCGGGTCCGCGATCATCTCGGACCAGTGCGCGACCCAGCCCGCGGTGCGCGCGATCGCGAACATGACGGTGAACATCTCGCGCGGAATGCCGAGCGCGCGGTAGATGATGCCCGAGTAGAAGTCCACGTTCGGGTAGAGCTTGCGGCTGATGAAGTAATCGTCCTTGAGCGCGATCTCCTCGAGGCGCAGCGCCAGCTCGAACAGCGGATTGTTGCTCTGGCCGAGCTTGCCGAGCACCTTGTGGCACATCTCGCGGATGATCGTCGCGCGCGGGTCGAAATTCTTGTACACGCGGTGGCCAAAGCCCATGAGGCGCACGCCGCCGGACTTGTCCTTCACGCGCGCGAGGAATTCCTGCACCCGGCTGACGTCGCCGATCTTCTCCAGCATGTCCACGACCGCCTCGTTCGCGCCGCCGTGCGCCGGGCCCCAGAGCGCGGAGACGCCCGCCGACATGGCCGTGTACGGGTTGCAGCCGGTGCTGCCGGCGAGACGCACCGTCGAGGTGCTGGCATTCTGCTCGTGGTCCGCGTGCAGGATGAACAGCAGGTCGAGGGCCTTCGCGTGCAGCGCGTCCACCTCGTAGGGCTCGCAGGGCACGGAGAAGAGCATATTCAGCACGTTGGCCGTGTAGTCGAGGTCGTTGCGCGGGTAGATGAAGGGCTGGCCCAGCGCATGCTTGTACGCGGCGGCCGCGATGGTCGGGATCTTCGCGATCATGCGGTGGGAGAAGATCTCCCGGTGCCGGTCGTCGCTGATGTTGGTGGTGTCATGATAGAACGCGGCCAGCGATGCGACGATGGTCGCGACCATCGCCATCGGGTGCGCGTTGTGGTGGAAGCTGCGGTAGAAGCGCAGCAGCCACTCGTTCAGCATCGTGTGGCGCGTGATGGAGCGCGTGAACGCCGCGAGTTCGGCGGCGTTCGGCAACTCGCCCTTCTGCAGCAGGCAGGAGACCTCGAGGAAGGTGCTGTGCTTCGCGAGCTGCTCGATCGGGTAGCCGCGGTAGAGCAGCACGCCCGCGTCGCCGTCGATGTAGGTGATGGCACTCGCGGTCGACGCCGTGGCCATGAAGCCGGGGTCGTAGGTGAAGACGCCCTGCTCCTTCAGCAGGCCGCCGATGTCGACCACGTCCGGTCCGACCGACCCCGGACGCGACGGCAGCTCGCTGGTCTTGCCCGTCGCGAGGTTCTTCAGCTGGTACTTGTCGCCGCTCATGGGCACCACGTTCTCTGCCCGCATGCTTGCATTCATAAATGATCCCATAGAATGAGCCGATGAGCGCGCCCATTGCGGTTTATGTCCACCTGCCCTGGTGCGTGCGCAAGTGTCCCTATTGCGATTTCAACTCACATGCGGCGCCCGGCACCATTCCGGAAAGTGCCTATGTGGCGGCGCTGCTCGCGGACCTGGAGGCCGACCTCGACCTCGCCGCCGGGCGCGGGGTTTCCAGCATCTTCCTGGGCGGCGGCACGCCCTCGCTGTTCAGCCCGGCGTCGATCGACGCACTGATTTCGGGCATCGCCGCGCGCCTGCCGCTGGCGGCGGACGCCGAAATCTCGATGGAGGCCAATCCCGGGACGGTGGAGCACGGGCGCTTCGCGGGCTATGCCGAGGCGGGCGTCAACCGCGTGTCCCTGGGCGCGCAGTCCTTCGATGCCGCGGCGCTGGCGGCGCTCGGGCGCATCCACGGACCGGATGAGATCCCCGCGGCGGTGGCCGAGATTCGCTCCGCCGGCATCGCCAACTTCAATCTCGACCTGATGTACGCCCTGCCCGGGCAAACGCCCGACGGCGCGCTCGCCGACCTGCGCGCAGCGATCGCGCTTCGCCCTGCGCACCTGTCGCACTACCAGCTCACGCTGGAACCCGGCACTGCCTTCTTCCATCGCCCGCCGCCGCTGCCGTCCGACGATCTTGCCTGGGAGATGCAGGTCGAATCCCAGCGCCGGCTCTCAGCCGCCGGCTTCGGCCAGTATGAGGTCTCTGCCTACGCGCAGGCCGGGCGCCAGTGCCGCCACAACCTCAACTACTGGCGCTTCGGCGATTACCTCGGCATCGGCGCCGGCGCGCACGGCAAGGCCACGGTGGACGGGGCCGTCATCCGCAGCGAGAAGGCGCGTTCGCCGCGCGCTTACCTCGAGAGCGGTGGCCGCGCCGGGCAGCGGCGCCAGGTGCCGGGCCGCCAACTGCCGTTCGAGTACATGCTGAATGCGCTCAGGCTGCGAAAAGGCTTCACGCTCGCCCATTTCGCAGCGACGACCGGTCTCGCCCCCTCCACCGTGCAGCCGCTGCTCGCGCGCCTCTCCGGCCGCGGGCTCATGACCGAGGCAGGCGGCGCCTGGTGCCCGACCGAGCTCGGTTTCCGTTTCCTGAACGACCTGCAGGCAGCGTTCCTGCCGGAGGGAGACCCCGATCCGGCGCAAGGCGAGTTGTGCACAGCGCCCTCCCGCCTCGCGCCCGATAGGGACTTTCAGCACATTGTTCGCGAGACGCCTTAACTGGAGTGGCGTAAATAACTGATCTGTAAAGGAAATATGGTCTGCTCAAAATTTAGGCAAATGGCCAGATATGCGGAAATGCGCGAGAGGAGCAGGCCGCGGCGCCCATTGCTCCACAGAGTTATCCACACATTTTGTGGATAAGGAAAAAACCCTCGTAGTTTCTGCAACTTAGCGGCGGTTTTCGCGCCGCCTTGCCCGCCGTTTCGCCGCCCGCTAGACTGCGCGCCCCCGACGCTGCACCCGACCGGAAGCACGATCATGAAAGACGGCATCCACCCGAAGTACACGGAAATCACCGTCACCTGCAGCTGCGGCAACAGCTTCCAGACGCGCTCCACGCTCGGCACCAACCTCGAGGTCGAGGTCTGCTCGAACTGCCATCCTTTCTATACGGGCAAGCAGAAGATCGTGGACTCCGGCGGCCGCGTCGACCGCTTCCGCAAGAAGTACGGCCTGAAGTAATCGCCCCCGGGGCCCGCCCCGCCGTCAACTTTCGCCAGTGGTTCGCGTCTAAGCGCCTACGGGTTAGGCTTGGGGCCTGACCGGGAGATGCGGATGCGCCCTGCGCATGCAGTCTGGATTGCCTTCGTCGCCGCCGCGGCGCTCGCCGCGGGCCTGGCCGCGCCGCTCTTTGCCGAAGAGGCGCCGGCCAAGGCGGAACCGGAAGCACCGGACCCGAAGCTCAAGGACCAGAAGCCGAAACGGGACAGCCGCGAGGTGCGGCTCGGCAAGCAGGCGCACGCCTTCTTCACGCAGCAGAAGGGCGTGCACGACGACCTCGAGCTCCAGGAGTACGTGCAGCGCATCGGCGAGAAGCTCGCGGCTGTCTCGGAAAGCCCCGACCTCGAGTGGAAGTTCACGATCGACGACACCGACGACATCAACGCCTACGCGACGGCCGGCGGCTTCGTCTACATCGCCCGCGGCATCCTGCCTTACATGCAGAACGAGGCGCAGCTCGCCGCCGTCATTGCGCACGAGATCGGCCACAACACGGCGCGCCACGTCATGGAGCGGCAGCGCCAGTCCACGCTCGCCGGCCTCGCTTCCATGGCCACGGCGATCTTCACGGGCATGCCGGCGCTCGCCCAGCTGACCGGCGAGGCCGGGCGCGCCATCGTGGCGGGCCACGGCCGCGAAGCGGAGCTGGAGGCCGACCGTCTCGGCGCCCGGTATCTCGCCGCGGCCGGCTACGACCCGACCGCCATGATCGAGATGCTCGCGATCATGAAGGACACCGAGGCGTTCGAGCGCGAGCGGGCGCGGATCGAGGGCCGCCAGGCGCGCATCTACCACGGCGTCTTCGCGTCGCACCCCTCCGCCGACCAGCGCCTCCAGCAGGCAGTGGCGGAGGCGGGCAAGGCCAGCATCAGCGGGACCGGGTCGTTGCTCAATACCGAAAAGTTCCTGAAGGCCATCGACGGGCTGCCGGTGGGATCCAGCCGCCGCCAGGGCATGCTGCGCGGCAACCGCTTCTACCATGCCGACTTGCAGTTCACGCTCGCTTTCCCGCAGGGCTGGGAAGTCGTCAATGCGCCGACGCATCTGCTCGCGATCGGGCCCAACCGCGCGCACGTCATGGAGATGCGCACGCAGGTCCCGCCCTCGGACCTCACCGATCCGCGCGACTTCGCCATGCGTGGCCTCGGCAGCCGCCGGCTCGACCGGGTCGAGACACTCGAGATCAACGGGCTGAAGGCGTGGACGGCGATCGTGCGCAACGACCCTTCGCCCTACGGCAAGTCGACCAGCGTGCGTTACGTCGTCATTTACTATGGCAACCTGATGTGGGTGTTCAAGGGCGCGAGCCGCTCCAACATGGACGTTCCGGCGGGCGATTCCATGTTCCTCTCCATCGCGCGGACCTTCCGGCGCCTGCGTTCCGAGGAATTCCAGCTCGCGGAGCCGCACCGCCTGCACATCGTCCGTGCGACGGAGGGCACGACCATCGACAAGCTGGCGCAAACCGCCAGGATCGAAAAATACCCGTCGCAGTCGCTGCGCCTGTTCAACAACCTCTATCCCAAGGGCGAGCCCAAGCCGGGCGACCTGGTCAAGACCGTCCGCTGAGGAAAAGATAAAGGGGACGCATCCCAATTAATTTAATTGGGATGCGTCCCCTTTATTTACCAGCCGGCGTCGCGCATGCGCGCGGCGAGCGCCGCCAGCGCCTGCCCGCGATGGCTCACGCGGTTCTTCTCCGGCGCCGGCATCTCGGCCGCGGTGCGCCCGTCCGCCGTGACGAAATACGGGTCGTAACCGAACCCGCCGCTGCCCCTCGGCTCGAAGCCGATGCGGCCGGCCCAGGAGGCCTCCGCGACGATCGGTTCAGGATCCTCGGCACCGCGCACGAAGACCATCGCGCAACGGTAGCGGGCGCGGCGTCCCTCGGCCGGGACGCCCGCGAGTTCCGCGAGCAGCCGCTCGTTGTTGGCGCGGTCGTCGGCGGGCTCGCCCGCGTAGCGGGCCGAGTGCAGCCCCGGGCGGCCGTCGAGCGCGTCCACCTCGAGGCCGGAATCGTCGGCGATCGCCGGCAGTCCCGACACCGCGGCCGCGTGGCGTGCCTTGATGAGCGCATTCGCCAGGAAGTTGTCGCCATCCTCCGCGGGCGGCGCGATGCCCAGCTCGGATTGCGGCACGACCAGCAGCTCGTGCCCGGCCAGGATCGCGCGCATCTCCCGCAGCTTGCCGGGATTGCCGGTGGCGAGCACCACTCGGCGCATCAGGCGCGGCGCGCCTCGAGCTGCAGCTCGAACAGCCCAGCGATGCCCGAGGCGGCGAGGTTCAGCATCGCGTCCAGCTCCTCGCGCCGGAAGGCGTGTCCCTCGGCGGTGCCCTGCACCTCGATGAAGCCGCCGCCCGAGTTCATCACGACGTTCATGTCGGTCTCCGCCTCGACGTCCTCGGCATAGTCGAGGTCGAGCAGCGGCACGCCCTTGACGATGCCGACCGAGACGGCGGCGATCTGCCCGTGCAGCGGGTTCGACGCGATCACGCGGCGCTTCAGCAGCGTGTCCACGGCGTCCGCGAGCGCGACGTAGCCGCCCGTGATCGCCGCGGTGCGCGTGCCGCCGTCCGCCTGCAGCACGTCGCAGTCGATCGTGAGGGTGCGCTCGCCGATCGCGCCGAGGTCGATGCAGGCGCGCAGTGACCGCCCGATGAGGCGCTGGATTTCCTGGGTGCGGCCGGCCTGGCGGCCCCTGGCCGCCTCGCGCGCGGTGCGCGTGTGCGTGGCGCGCGGCAGCATGCCGTACTCGGCGGTGAGCCAGCCGCGGCCGCTGTTGCGCAGGAACGCGGGCACGCCGTTCTCGATGCTGGCGGTGCAGACGACGCGGGTCGCGCCGAATTCCGCGAGCACGGAGCCCTCTGCGTGCGCCGTGTAGCCGCAGGTGAACTTCACCGGTCGCAACTGGTCGGCCGCGCGGCCGTCGCTTCGGGTCATGGGATCCGCCTCAGTGCCGCCAGACCAGCCCGGCGGCCGAGGCATTGTCGCTGTGCGGCGCGGAGGCGGCCACCGCCTTCTCGGCGAGCGCCGCGAGCGCCTCGCGGCAGCTGCCATTGCCCGGCTTCCAGAACGCCGCGATGTCCGGGTCCTTCAGGTTCGACCAGACGCCGTCGCTGCAGACCAGCAGCACGTCGCCGTCCGCCAGCGGCTGCCGCGCGGAGACCGTCATGTCGGGCAGCGCGGCCTCGCCGCCGATGCAGCACTCAACGTAATTGCGCAACGGGTGCCCGGCCATCTCCTCCTCGCGGATCGAGCCTTCGCGCAGCAGCTGCTCGACGTGGCTGTGGTCGCGCGTGCGCGCGACCACTGCGCCGCCACGCAGGTGGTAGACGCGGCTGTCGCCGACGTGGGCCCAGTACGCCTCGTCGCGCTGCACCACGCACACCGCGCAGGTCGCGCGCGGCCGCAGGTCGATCGCGAGCTTGGCGCCGAGCGCGACGACCGCGTCGTGCGCGCGTCCCAGCGCGAGGTGCAGGAAGCCGAGCGGGTCGAACAGCGGCTTGGGCGCCTGGCGGAACTGCTCCACCAGGATCCTGCAGCCGGTCTCGGCCGCGCGCGCGCCCCAGGCGTGGCCGCCCATGCCGTCCATCACGACGAGCATGGCCGCACCGTCGCCCGCGGCGACCGCGACGCGGTCCTGGTTGTCCTCGCGATCGCCGGTCAGGCTGACCTCGGCGAGCTCGACTTCCAAGCGTGCCCCCGGCGGCCGGTGCCGCCGCCCCCTGCTAGACTGTCGCGCAGCTTACATCAGCGGCTTCCGACCTACCCGGGGACCTCGCCGAATGCTCAGGAGCATGACAGGGTTCGCGCGCGCCGAGCGCACGACGGCGGCCGGCCTGCTCGCCTGGGAGATCCGCGGCGTCAATCACCGTTACCTCGAGGTCAGCCTGCGGCTGCCCGAGGAGCTGCGCGTCTTCGAAGCCGGGTTCCGGCGCGCGATCGGGGCTGCCGTGCGGCGTGGCAAGGTGGACGCCGCGCTGTGGCTGCGGCCCGGGATCGCATCCGCGCGCGAACTGCAGGTGGACGAGGCGCTGCTCGACCGCGTAATGGAACAGGCGCAGGCGATCGAGCGGCGCCTCGGCGCTGCCGGGCGCATCGACGCCATCGACCTGCTGCGCTGGCCCGGTGTGGTGCGCGAACCCGAGCGCGATCCCGGCCCGCTCGCGCAGGCGGCAGAAGCGCTGCTCGGCGAGGCGCTCACGGCGTTCGTCGCCTCGCGCGCCGCCGAGGGCGAGCGCATCGCCGAGATGCTGCGCTCGCGGGCCGCGGCCGTGCGCCGGATCACCGATGCCGTGGCCGCGCGACTGCCGGAGGTGCAGTCGCGCATCCGCGCCAGGCTGAGGGAGCGCCTCGCCGCGCTCGGCGCCGAGGGCAATCCGGAACGGCTCGAGCAGGAAATCGCGATCCTGGTGCAGAAAATGGACGTCGCCGAAGAGCTCGACCGGCTGGGCAGTCACGTCACCGAGCTGGAGACGACGCTCGCGGCCGATGACGCGGTCGGACGCAAGCTCGATTTCCTGATGCAGGAGTTCAACCGCGAGGCGAACACGCTGTCGTCGAAGTCGCAGGACATCGAGACCACGCGCAGCGCGATGGAGCTCAAGGTCCTGGTCGAGCAGATGCGGGAGCAGGTCCAGAACGTGGAGTGAGGGCGGCCGGGCACTGCGCCGCGGGAACGCGGTCCACCGCATCGTCAGCAGCGTGGTCGCGCGCGTGAAGAACGGCCGCGTGCGCCAGGGATCAGCGGCGAATGCGGTGCCAGCTGCGACTCGGCGATTCGCGACGGCTCCAGCCCCAGTACGGATGCCGCTCGAG
>DASTOQ010000081.1:0-58415 GCA_035720205.1 Steroidobacteraceae bacterium
CGCACGGCCGAGGGCTTCGTGTTCCGCGTCGACATGCGGCTGCGGCCGCTGGGCGAGCCGGGACCGCTGGTCGTCAGCTTCGCCGCATTCGAGGAGTACCTGCAGAAGCACGGCCGCGACTGGGAGCGCTATGCCTGGGTCAAGGCGCGCCCCGTGACGGGCGAAGCGGCCTACCGCGCGCTGTACGATGACGTGGTCCGGCCATTCGTGTACCGCCGCTACCTGGATTTCGGCGTGTACGAGAGCCTGCGCGAGATGAAAGCGCTGATCGCGCGCGAGGTCGCGCGCCGCGAGCTCGAGGACGACATCAAGCTCGGCCCCGGCGGCATCCGCGAGATCGAGTTCATCGTCCAGGCCCAGCAGCTGATCCGCGGCGGATCGGAGCCGGCCCTGCAGTCTCCCTCGCTGCTCGCGGTGCTGCCGCGACTCGCGGGCGCCAAGCTGCTGCCGGCGGCGGCCGTCGCCGAGCTCGAGGACAGCTACCGCTTCCTGCGCCGCGTCGAGAACCGGCTGCAGATGGTCGCCGACCTCCAGACGCACCGCCTGCCCGCAGACGCGCTGGGCCGCGAACGGCTGGCTTGCGGCATGCATGCGGGAACTTGGGACGAGCTGGCCGGCGCCCTGGCGGCGAAGCGCAGCGCGGTGACGGCGCGCTTCGACGGCGTGGTGCCGGGTCCCGGCGGTCGCGGCAAGCCGGCGGCGGCACTCGACTCGCTGTGGGCGCCCGAGGCGGACCTGGCGCGCCTCACCGGCGAGGTCGAGGCGTTCGGCATCGAAGATGCCGCGGACGCGGCGCGCATGCTGCTCGAGCTGCGCCAGTCCGCGTACTTCCGGCGCCTCGACGAGTACGGCCGCCGGCGCCTGGCGACGCTCCTGCCGCGCATGCTCGCGGAGATCGCGAAGACCGCCGGCGGCCGCCGCGCCGACGCCAGGACGGTGCTGGCGCGGCTGCTGCGCATCGTCGAGGCGATCGGCGGGCGCACCGCCTACCTGGCGCTGCTGAACGAAAACGCGCCGGCGCTGGGCAGGCTGGCGCGCATCTGCGGGATGGGCGATTACCTCGCGCGCCAGGTCGCGGCGCATCCGCTGCTGCTCGACGAACTGCTCGACGAGCGCGTGTTCGAGGAGCTGCCCGACCGCGGGCAGTTCGAGCGCGAGCTCGCCGTGCGTCTCGGGCACGCGGGCGGCGACGAGGAGCGGCAGGTGGACGCGCTGCGCCACTTCCGCCGCGCCGCGATGTTCCGCGTCGCCATGCTGGACCTGACCGGCCGGCTGCCGCTGATGCAGGTGAGCGACCGCCTGACGGACGTGGCCGAGCTGATCCTCGAGCAGGCGCTGCTGCTCGCCTGGCAGCGCACGGTCGCCGTCTACGGCGAGCCGCGCTGCGTGGAGCACGGCGCCGGGCGCGCGGCGCGGGTCGCGATCGCCGGCTACGGCAAGCTCGGCGGCATGGAACTCGGCTACGGCTCCGACCTCGACCTGGTGTTCCTGCACGACTCGGCCGGCGAGCGGCAGCAGACCGCGGGCGCGAAGCCGGTGGACAACGAAGTCTTCTTCCTGCGTCTCGCGCAGCGGCTGGTGCACCTGCTGACCGTGCACACGCCGGCGGGCAGGCTCTACGAGGTGGACGTGCGCCTGAGGCCATCCGGGAAGGGTGGGCTCGCCTTCACCCGGATCGGGGCCTTTGCGGAATACCAGATGAAGGAGGCCTGGACCTGGGAGCACCAGGCCCTGCTGCATTCGCGCTGGGTCGCGGGCGACGCCGGCCTCGGTGCGCGCTTCGAGCAGATCCGGCGCGAGGTGCTGATGCAGGCCGTGCGCCGCGACACGCTGCGTGAGGACATCCGCGAGATGCGCGAGCGCATGCGTGCCGAGCACGCGCGCCCGCCCGACGGCCGCTTCGACCTCAAGCACGACCGCGGCGGCATCGCCGACATCGAGTTCCTGGCGCAGTACTGGGTGCTGCGCTCGGTGCGCGAATATCCGCCGCTCGCGGAGTTCGCCGACACCATCCGTCACCTCGAGTCGGTCGGTTCCGCCGCGCTGGTGGATCACCAGGTCATCGACCTCCTGGTGGACGCCTATCGGCGCTACCGGGAGGCGGCGCATCACCTGTCCCTGGAGCAGCACCCGGCGCTCGTGGAAGGGGACGAGTTCGCCGGGTTGCGCAGCCGGGTCGCCGCCGCCTGGGAGTGCGTGATGGTCGCGGGCGCCGAGCCGCAAGCGGTATAATCGGCGCCTCCACCGGGAGAAACCGCCGTGTCCGCCACCCAGACCCGCGAGCGCGAACCGATCCCGCCGAATGCCCGGAGCCGCTACGAAGTCGGCGCGGCGGACCTGCCGCTGTCCTGCCCGATGCCGGCGATGTCGCTCTGGAACAGCCACCCGCGGGTGTACCTGCCGATCGAGAAGACGGGCTTTGCGGTGTGCCCGTACTGCAGCGCCGAGTACGTATTGAAGCGCTGATGCAGCGCCGCTCCTGGGCCGAGCCGTTCAAGATCAAGGTGGTCGAGCACCTGCGCATGACGACGCGCGCGGAGCGCGAGCGCGCGATCAGGGACGCCGGCTACAACACGTTCCTGCTGCGCAGCGAAGACGTCTACATCGACCTGTTGACCGATTCCGGCACTTCGGCGATGAGCGACCGCCAGTGGGCCGGCATGATGATGGGCGACGAGGCCTACGCCGGCTCCGCGAACTTCTACCACCTCGAGAGCGCGGTGCGCGAGTTCTACGGCTACCGGCACCTGATTCCGACGCACCAGGGACGCGGCGCCGAGCACATCCTCAGCAGGTGCTGCATCAAGCCGGGGGACAGCGTGCCCGGCAACATGTACTTCACGACCACCCGCGCACACCAGGAGCTGGCAGGCGGGCAGTTCGTGGACGTCATCATCGACGAGGCGCACGATCCCGCGTCCGAGCACCCGTTCAAGGGAAACGTGGACCTCCGCAAGCTGTCGGCCCTGATCGAGCGCGTGGGGCCGGAGCGCATCCCTTACCTCGCGATGCATGCGACGGTCAACATGGCGGGCGGCCAGCCGATCAGCATGGCGAACGCGCGCGAGGTGGCGGCGCTGTGCCGCCGGCACGGGATCCGCATCTTCATGGACGCGACCCGCGCGGTGGAGAACTGCTACTTCATCCGGGAGCGCGAGCCGGGATACGCCAATCGCCCGCTCGCGGACATCCTGCGCGAGCTGTGCTCGTATACCGACGGCTGCACGATGTCCGGCAAGAAGGACTGCCTGGTCAACATCGGCGGCTTCCTCGCGGTCAACGACGACCAGCTCGCCGAGGCGGCGCGCAGCATGGTCGTCCTCTACGAGGGCCTGCATACCTACGGCGGGCTCGCCGGCCGCGACATGGAGGCGATGGCGATCGGCATCCGCGAGTCGGTCAGCTTCGAACACATGCATGCGCGCATCGGCCAGGTGCAGTACCTCGGCGACCAGATCGCGCGCGCCGGCGTGCCGATCGTGCGCCCGGTCGGCGGGCACGGGATATTCCTCGACGCGCTCGGGTTCCTGCCGCAACTGCCGCGCGAGCAGTTCCCGGCGCAGGCGCTGGCTGCGGCCCTGTACGTGGACTCCGGCGTGCGGGCAATGGAGCGCGGCGCGGTCTCCGCCGGCCGCGACGCGACCACCGGCGAGAACCGCTGGCCGCGGCTGGAGCTGGTGCGCCTCACGATCCCGCGGCGCGTCTACACGCAGGCGCACATGGACGTCACCGCCGAGTCCGTGATCAGCCTGCACCAGCAGCGCGACCGCATCGCCGGCCTCCGGTTCACCTACGAGCCGAAGAGCCTGCGTTTCTTCCAGGCCCGCTTCGCTCCGGTCGAGGGCGACGCCGTCCTGCGCCCATGAGGGCGCGATGAAGACGATCATCGAGCCGTTCCGGATCAAGTCGGTGGAGCCGATCCGGATGACCACGCGCGAGCAGCGCGAGGCGATCCTGCGCGAGGCCGGGTTCAACCTGTTCCTGGTGCACTCCGACGACGTGATCATCGACCTGCTGACGGACAGCGGTACCGGCGCGATGTCCTCCGAGCAGTGGGCAGGGATCATGCGCGGAGACGAGTCCTACGCCGGGTCGCCGAGCTTCTACCGCTTCCAGCGCCGCCTGCAGGAAGTGACCGGCTTCGAGCACATCCTGCCGACCCACCAGGGCCGCGCCAGCGAGCGCATCCTGTTCGAGCTGGTGGGCGGGCCCGGCAAGGTCATCCCGAACAACGCGCATTTCGACACGACGCGCGCCAACGTCGAGCACTCGGGCGCGGCCGCCGTGGACCTGCCGATTCCCGAGGCGGCGGACCCGTCGTGCATGCATCCGTTCAAGGGCAACCTCGACGTCGCGGCGCTCGAGCGCCTGGTCGCCGACGCCGGGCGCGAGCGCATCCCGCTGGTGATGGTGACCGTGACCAACAACAGCGGCGGCGGCCAGCCGGTCAGCCTCGAGAACCTGCGCGCGGTGCGGGTAGTCTGCGACCGGCACCGGCTGCCGCTGTTCCTCGACGCCTGCCGCTTCGCGGAGAACGCCTGGTTCATCAAGCTGCGCGAGCGCGGCCAGTCCGGGCGCTCGGTGCGCGACATCGTCCGCGAGATGTTCGGCCTGGCGGACGGCGCCACGATCAGCGCCAAGAAGGACGGCCTGGTCAACATCGGCGGGCTGCTGCTGCTGCGCGACGCGGACTTGCTGCACCGCGCCAGCAACCTGCTGATCCTTACGGAAGGCTTCATCACCTATGGCGGCCTCGCCGGCCGCGACCTCGAGGCGATGGCGCAGGGATTCGAGGAAGTGCTGCACGAGGACTACCTGGCTTACCGGCTGCGCAGCGTCGAGTACGTGGGCGAGGGGCTGGTGGCCGCGGGCGTCCCGATCGTGCAGCCGCCCGGCGGGCACGCCATCTACATCGACGCCGCCGCGCTGTGCCCGCAGATTCCGCGCGCGCAGTTTCCGGGACAGGCGGTGGTCTGCGGCCTGTACCGGATCGGCGGGGTCCGGGCCGTCGAGATCGGCTCCGTGATGTTCGGCGAGCGCTCGCCGCCCGGGCTCGAGCTGGTGCGCCTGGCCATGCCCCGGCGCGTCTATACGCAGAGCCACATGGACTACGTCGTGGAAGTCTGCGCGGCGCTCGCCGCGGCGCGCGACCAGCTGCGCGGGCTGCGCATGGTGCACGAGCCACCGGTACTCCGGCATTTCACGGCGCGCTTCGAGGAACTGTAGACTGGCGCTCGATGATCGAGCGTGTGGCAGTCGAGGGCGGCGCAATCCTGTTTGATCCCGAGCGCGTCGAGACCCCCGACTGGCGGCTGTTCGACCGCGCAGCGTGGCGCGCCAGGGGCGCGCTCAGGGAGCGGCCGGGCGGCCGCGGCTCCATCCACTTCATCGATGACGGCCCGCGCCACTGGGCGCTGCGGCGCTACCTGCGCGGCGGCTGGGCCGCGCACCTGGCGCGCGACCGCTACCTTTATCTGGGCGAGGAGTGCACCCGGCCTTTCGGCGAGTTCCGGCTGCTGTGGAAGTTGCGCGGCATGCAGCTGCCGGTGCCGGTTCCGGTCGCTGCGGGCTACCGTCGGGAGCTGCTCACCTATCGCGCCGAATTGATCACCGAGCGCATCTTTGATGTGCGTTCGCTCGCGGAAAGGGTGCGCGCCGACGACCTGCGGGACGCGGACTGGATGGCGATCGGGGCCTGCCTGCGCCGGTTCCACGACGCGTGCGTGCACCACGCCGACCTGAACGCGCACAACGTCCTGCTCGACGCGGCAGGGCGGGTCTGGGTCGTCGATTTCGACCGCGGACGGATCCGCGAACGCGGCGCCTGGCCAGGCCGCGTTCTGGAGCGCCTCGGGCGCAGCCTCGCCAAGGTCAGCGGCGGCAGCATCGCCTGGCGCGAGGGCTTCGCGCAGCTGCGCGCCGCGCACGACGCCTGAGCTGCCGTGCGCTTCGCCTACAACGTGCTGATTTACCTGCTCGCGGCGCCGGTGGCGCTGGCGATGCACGGCTGGCGCGGACTGAAGGACCCGAGCTATCGCGAGCGCATCGGCGAGCGATTCGGCCTCGGGCCGGCGATCCCGGGCCGCCCGATCTGGATCCACGCGGTGTCGGTCGGCGAGGTACAGGCCGCGGAGCCGCTGGTACGGCGGCTGCTCGAACGGCGCCCGGACCAGTCGCTGGTGCTGACGACCGTCACGCCGACCGGCGCCGCTCGCGCGCGCCAGCTCTACCGTGACCGCGTGCACCTCTGCTACGTGCCGTTCGACCTGCCCGGTGCCGTGCGGCGTTTCTTCGACCGGATACAGCCGCGCCTGGCGATGGTGCTCGAGACCGAGCTGTGGCCGAACCTCTACGCGGAGTGCGGACGGCGCAGGGTGCCGCTGGTACTCGCGAGCGCGCGCCTCTCGCCGCGCTCGGTCGGCCGCTACCGCCGGCTGGTGCCGCTGTTCCGCGAGGTGCTGTCGCACGGCATCGTGATCGGCGCGCAAAGCGAGGCCGACGCCGGGCGTTTCCGCTCGATCGGCGCGGCGCCGGAACGGACCCATGTCACCGGCAACATCAAGTTCGACTTCGAGCCGCCGCGCGACGTGGAAGCGCGCGGCCAGGCTTGGCGCCGCCAGAGTGCCGCCCACCGGCCGGTCTGGGTCGCCGGCAGCACGCACGAGGGCGAGGAGGAACTCGTGCTCGACGCCCATCGCCAGGTGCTCGGGCGCTTCCCGGATGCGCTCCTGGTGCTGGTGCCGCGGCATCCGCAGCGGTTCGACGCGGTACGCGAGCTGCTGGCGAAGCGCGGCGAAGCGTACCTGACCCGGTCCTCCGGGGCGCCCGTGACCGCCACCACGAAGATCCTGCTCGGCGACACGATGGGCGAGCTCATGACGTTCTACGCCGCGGCCGACGTCGCCTTCGTCGCCGGCAGTCTGGTGCCGATCGGCGGCCACAACCTGCTGGAACCGGCCTCGCTCGGCCGGCCGGTGCTGACGGGGCCGCACAACTTCAACAGCCAGGAGATCGCGGACCTGTTCATCGAGGCGGGCGCGGCCCGCGTCGTCGCCGGCACCGGCGAGCTGGCCGGCGGCGTCATGAAACTGCTCGACGACGCGACGCTGCGCGTCCGCATGGGAGAGGCGGGGCGTGCGGTGCTGGACGCCAACCGCGGCGCCATCGACCGGCTGCTGGCGCTCGTCGATCCGCTGCTAGACTGACGCGACCGGCATGAACACGAACCTGCGGCTCCCGTCACCCTACACGCCGGCAGCGCTCTCCGCGCTGGTCGGGAAATTCGGCTCGCCGCTGTTCGTGATCGACTGCGACGTGATCCGCCGCCAGTACCGGGCGCTGTCCGCGGCGCTGCCGGGCGTGGACCTGCACTACGCGTTGAAGCCGCTGCCGGACCGGACCGTCGTCAAGGTGCTGGCCAGGGAAGGCTCCTGGTTCGACCTGGCCACCAACGGCGAGGTGGACCTGGTGCGCAAGGCGGGGATCCCGCCCGAGCGCTGCATCCACACGCACCCGATCAAGCGCGACTCCGACATCCGCCACACGCTCGATTACGGCGTGACCACCTTCGTCGCCGACAACCCGGACGAGGTCGACAAGTTCGTCTCCTACCGCGATCGCGTTCGGCTGCTGCTGCGGCTCTCGTTCCGCAGCGCCGAGGCGGTGGTGGACCTGTCGCGCAAGTTCGGCTGCGACACGGAAACCGCGCTCGAGCTCGCGAAGCGCGCGGCGCGAGCCGGCATCCGGGTCGCGGGTTTCTCGTTCCACGTCGGCTCGCAGGTTGCGCGGCCGGACATGTACCTGGAGGCGATCGAGACCTGCGCGCGGCTGATGACCGGGACCGGCCGCCGCGGGCTGGGCCCGTTCGAGATCCTGGACATCGGCGGCGGCTTCCCGATCGACTACCTGGAGCCGGTGGCGCCGATCGAGCAGTTCTGTGCGCCCATCCGCGAGGCGCTCGCGCGGCTGCCGGGGACGATCCGCGTGATCGCGGAGCCCGGGCGCTTCATCTGCGGGCCGGCGGCGATCGGGATCGCGACCGTCATGGGCCGCGCGAAGCGCGACGGGCGCTGGTGGTACTACCTCGACGACGGGCTGTACGGCACGTTCAGCGGCCAGCTCTACGACCATTCCCGGTTCCCGGTGGAGCCGGTGCTGCCGCATGACGGCGAGCGCCAGCATTGCGTGGTGGCGGGACCGACCTGCGACAGCATCGACGTCGTGTCCGAGGACATCATGCTGCCCGAACTCGAGATCGGGGACCTCGTGGTCGCGCGCCAGATCGGCGCCTACACGATCGCGACCGCGACCGACTTCAACTTCTTTCCGCGCGCCCGGGTGCTGGCCGTGAACGTGGCGCGCGGCGGATAGGGGGACTGTATGGCGACCTCCATCCATCGCCGCGTGGATGCGCTGCGCGCCGGGAGAGACCCGACCTTCGTGGCGCGCCTCGCGTCGGGCTGGGCGGTCCTCGGCGAGCGCCAGGTACTGCCCGGCTACTGCCTGCTGCTGCCGGACCCGGTGGTGCCGGCGCTCAACGACCTCGCGGGGGCGGACCGCGCCGCCTTCCTGGCCGACATGGCCGCGCTCGGGGACGCGGTGCTCGCGGTGACGCATGCCGTGCGCATCAACTACGCGATCTTCGGCAACCTGGACCCGGCGCTGCATGCGCACGTGATTCCGCGCTACCCCGACGAGCCGGCGCCGCAGGCGACCGCGCATCCCTGGAGCTACGACTGGAGCACGGCACCGGCCTTCGACGCGGAGGCGCACCGCGAGCTGCGCAACGCGCTGCATGCCGCGCTCGGAGGTGCGCGGTGAGCGTGAGCGACGATTACCGCGAATTTGTCCTCGAACAGCTTGCGCCGGCAGGGCGCGTGACGTCGCGCGGCATGTTCGGCGGCGTGGGTCTCTACCTCGACAGCGTGTTCTTTGCGCTGATCGCCGACGATTCCCTGTACTTCAAGACCGACGACACGAACCGGCCACGCTTCCAGAGCGCCGGCTCACGCCCGTTCTGCCCGTATCCCGACCGGCCCGACCTGCAGATGGGTTACTGGGAAGTTCCCGCGGACGTGCTGGAGGACGCGGATGTACTCGCAGTCTGGGCGCGCGAGGCGCTCGGGGTCGCGCTGCGCGCGAAGACCGCGGCCCGGCCCGTGCCACGCCGCGGCAAGGCCGCGAAAGCGAGAAAGCCGAAATGACCGCGCTCGAGCGTCTGCGGCGGGAGTGGGAACCGCGCTTCATCGCCTTCCTCGACGGGCATCCCGATCCGGACCCGGGCCATGGCGTCGTGCACCTGAAGCGCGTGGTCGCGACGGCGCTGCAGCTCGCAACGGAGGAGGGCGCGCGCCTCGAAATCGTGCTGCCGGCCGCCTGGCTGCACGACTGCGTCAACGTTCCCAAGGATTCCCCGGACCGGCCGCGCGCTTCGCGACTTGCGGCCGAACATGCACTGCGGTTCCTGAGGGGCGCAGGCTATGCCGAGGAGTTCCTCGACGGGATCGTGCATGCGATCGAGGCGCACAGCTGGTCCGCCGGCATTCCGCCGCGCACGGTCGAGGCGAGGGTGGTGCAGGACGCGGACCGGCTGGACGCGCTGGGCGCCATCGGCACGGCGCGCGCCATCGCCGTGGGCGCGGCGCTGGGCAGGCCGCTGTACCAGCCTGAGGATCCCTTTTGCGAGCATCGCGCACCGGATGACTGCGGCGCGTCCGTGGACCACTTCTACACCAAGCTGTTGACGCTGGCCGATACGATGCAGACGGCAGCCGGCCGGCGCGAGGCGGCGCGGCGCACGGACTTCATGCAGGCTTTCCTGGTGCAGCTGCGCAGGGAGATCGGACCATGAGCCGCGGTGTCGAGGCGGGCGATGCACTCCGGCGCCTGCGCGAGGGCAATGCGCGCTTCGCCGCGAATGCCAGGAGCCCCGGATCGCTGCTCTCCGCCGAGCGGCGCGCGGCGCTCGCCGTCGCGCAGGAGCCTTTCGCGATCGTCCTCGGCTGCTCGGATTCGCGCGTGCCGGTCGAGATCGTCTTCGACCAGGGTCCGGGCGACCTGTTCGTGATCCGCGTCGCCGGCAACATCGTCGCACCCTCGCTGATCGGCAGCGTCGAGTTCGCGGCCGACCGATTCGGCACCCGCCTCGTCGTGGTGCTCGGTCACTCCTCCTGCGGGGCGATCGCGGCGACGCTCGAGGAACTGCGCCGGCCCTCGTCCGGCCAATCGCCGAACGTGAGGGACATCGTGGACCGCATCCGGCCGGCGGTGGAGGGGCTCGGCGACGAACGCGAGGCGATGCGCGCCAACATCCTGGCCTCGGTCCGGCAGCTCCGCCACGGCTCGGCGATCATCGAAGGCCTGGTGGCAGCGAGCGGGTTGCTGATCGTCGGGGCCTGGTACGAGCTGGAAACCGGCCTGGTGCGTTTCCTCGACGAAACGCTACCGGCCTGAGGCTTCCAGGGCGCGGCAGAAAGTCTCCGGGTCCACGTTGCCGCCCGTGATCACGATCGCGGTCGTGCGCCCGGCGAGCGGCAGCTTGCCCGCAAGCACGGCGGCGAGCGCGACCGCGCCGCCCGGCTCGACCACGAGCTTCAGCACGCGGAACGCGTAAGCCATCGCCGCCAGCACCTCGTGGTCGCTGACGGCGACGGCGCCGGCCAGGTGACGGCGCATGAGCGCGAAGGGAATCGCGCCGCAGGGCGAGGACATCAACGCATCGCAGATGGTGCGCGCATCGGGCGGGTTCGCCAGCCGGCGGCCTGCCGCCAGTGAACGCCCGATGTCGTCGAATGCCTCCGGCTCGACCGCGTAGACCCCGGTCGCCTGCGACAGCGAGCGGATCGCGAGCGCAGAGCCGCTCACGAGGCCGCCGCCGCTCGCGCCGATCAGCACCTGGTCGGGCGTGAATCCCAGCTCCTCGGCCTGCTGCATCAACTCGAGGCCGCAGGTCCCCTGGCCCGCGACGATGTGCGGGTCGTCGAACGCGGGCACCAGCGTACCGCCGCGCTCGGCGAGCACGCGGGCGGCGACGCCCTCGCGGTCCTCCCGGTAGCGGTCGTAGAGCACGACTTCGGCGCCGAGAGCCTTCGTGTTCTCGAGCTTGAGGCGCGGCGCGTCGGCCGGCATCACGATGGTCGCGCGGATGCCGAGCATCTTCGCGGCGCCGGCCACGCCCTGCGCGTGGTTGCCGGAGGAGAAGGCGACCACGCCGGCCCTGCGTTCGGACGCCGACAGCTGCGCGAGCCGGTTGTAGGCGCCGCGGATCTTGAACGAGCCATGGCGCTGCAGGGACTCGAGCTTCAGCAGCACGCGCCCGCCGGTCAGCTCGTCGAGCGGCGTGCCGGCGAGCAGCGGCGTGCGCAGCGCCACGCCCGCGAGGCGCAGCGCGGCCGCCTGGACATCGGCAAAGCCGGGCAGGGGCGCGGGTTCGAGTTCCGCATGCATGGAATGGTATTTTACGCCCGGGGGCGGGCCGCCGCCCGGGGAGGATACATGCAGGGCAGCCTCAGGATGGCGCACCTGGTCGTGGGGGCGATCGCGGTCGTGGCATTCCTGATCACCGGACAGATCATGGGGCGCCTGGACCCGCCGGTGGCCGAGATGGAATGGGCGGAACGGCTGCTGTTCCGCTCGCGGCACCTGTACATCCTGGCGGCCGGGCTGGTGAACCTCGCGATCGGCGTGCACTACCGCCTTCCGGAGGGCGCAGCCCGCAAGGCTGCGGCCGCCGCAGGCTCGCTGCTCGTGCTCGCGAGCGCGCTGCTGCTCTTCTTCGCCTTCTTCGCCGAGCCCATGGCCGGGCGCTGGCCGGGCCTGATGAGCATGCTCGGACTCCAGGCGATGTTCGGGGGCGTGCTGCTCTATGCGATCGTCAGCCTGCGCCGGCGCGCAAGGAGTACTCCATGAACCGCGATCCGATCTGGCTGCCATTCTTCGCGATGGCGCTGCTCACCGCGCTGGTCTGGATCAGGCTCTACGCCGACCGGTTGGGCGAAATGCGGGCCAGGAACATCGCGCCGCAGCAGATCGCGAGCGCGCGCGCCGCGGCGGGCCAGCTCGAAAAGACCGCCGCCGCCGACAACTTCCGCAACCTGTTCGAGGTCCCGGTCCTCTTTTATGCGCTCTGCATCGCGATCGCCGTGACCGGCGGCTCGACGCCGGCCCTGGCTGCAGCCGCCTGGGCCTACGTCGGCCTGCGCGCCCTGCACAGCCTGATCCACCTCACCTACAACCGCGTGGTGCACCGCTTCCTCGTCTACGTCGCGAGCACGCTGCTGCTGTTCGGCATGTGGATCGCGTTCTTCATGAGGCTCTCCGCGTGAGCGAATTCGAAGGTCAATGCCTCTGCGGCGCCGTGCGTTTCGCGGTGACGCCACCGACATTGTTCTGTGCGCATTGCCATTGCCGCTGGTGCCGCGCCGCGCATGGCGCCCCCTTCGTTACCTGGGTGGGCGCGGCCGAGGACCGTTTCCGGCTGGTGCCGGGCTCGACTGAGCCGCGCTGGTTCCAGTCCTCGCAGCAGAGCCGGCGCGGCTTCTGCGGCAACTGCGGCACGACGCTGTTCTTCGTCTCCACGATCTGCCCGGGTGAGATTCACGTCGCGCGAACGGCGATCGCCGGCGCGATCGACCGCGAACCGGACTGCCACGTCTTCTACGACCAGCGGGCCGAATGGTTCGAGGCGGGCGACGGCCTGCCGAAGTACACCAGCGAGGAACCCGGCCTCGCCAAGTTCAAGGCCGTGCGGCGCTAGCGTCC
The DNA here is from genome assembly GCA_035720205.1 of Steroidobacteraceae bacterium. Taxonomy (GTDB): domain Bacteria; phylum Pseudomonadota; class Gammaproteobacteria; order Steroidobacterales; family Steroidobacteraceae; genus SCUD01. Next base: position 12,760 of record DASTOQ010000081.1, read on the forward strand.
AGCAGCCCGGGCAGCGAGGCCACCGGTTCCGAGCAGACCGGTCCGCGGCAAAAATAGGCGACGGTGGAACCGCGCGGCGCCTTGGCGGCCAGCGCCTCCGGCAGTCCCCCGGTGTCCGACGGAATCGCCAGCACCATGCGCCGCGGCGCATAGATCGCAGCGAGCTCCCGCGACCACGCGGCGGCCTCCGCCGCTTCGCCGCGGATCACGACGATCTCGACCGGGTCGAGATACTCCTCCAGCGCATTCAGCATCGCCGTGTGCGCCTGCGGCGCCCGCGACATCGAATCCCACCCCGCCCGCAGGGTCGCTTCGGCCGCGTCGAGGTAGCGCGATTCGCCCAGCAGCCAGCCCAGGCGGGCGAGCGCCGTCGCCGCGATCCCGTTGCCGCCGGGCGTCGCGTCGTCGGCGAAGCTCTTGGGCCGGTGCAGCGGCGGGTCCTGGCCCTCAGCCGTGAACCAGAAGCCGCCGCGCTCGCGATCCGCGAACTTCGCCAGCAGCGCCTCGGCGAGGTCGCGGGCGAAGGCCAGGTCCGCAGCTCGGAAACGCGATTGCAGCAATTCGAGCAGCGCATCGAGGAGGTACGCATGGTCGTCGAGGTAGGCCGGGAAGCGCGCGCGGCCGTCCTTCCAGGCGGCGTACAGCGCGCCGTCCCGCCAGCAGTTCGCGCGCAGGAAGTCCGCGGCGGCACAGGCGGCATCCACGTGCGCATCCTTGCCGAGCGCGCGGCCACTGATCGCGAGGCCGCGGATCATGAGGCCGTTCCAGCCGGTGAGGATCTTGTCGTCGAGCCCCGGGCGCACGCGCCGCGCACGGGCGGCGAACAACCTTGCCCGGCCCGAGTCCAGCAGTTGCGCCGTCCGCACCGGCCCGAGCCCGGCCTCCTCGGCGACCTGCGCGAGCGGCACGAACGAGTGCAGGTGCCAGGCGCCCTCGAAGTTCGGCTCGCGGTCGAGCCCATAGCGGCGCGCGAGCACGCGGTACTCATCGGCCGCCAGGAGCGACTGCACTTCGTCGCGCTGCCAGGCGTAGAACTTCCCCTCGTGGCCTTCGGAGTCCGCGTCGAGCGCGGCGTGGAAGCCGCCTTCCGGCGCGCGCATCTCCGTCAGCGCCCAGGCCGCGGTGTCCTCGGCCGCGCGGCGAAACAGAGCGTCGCCCGTCGCGACCGCCGCCTGCGCGTAGAGCGCGAGCAGCGTGCCGTTGTCGTAGAGCATCTTCTCGAAGTGCGGGATCATCCAGTACGGGTCGACCGAGTAGCGGCAGAATCCTCCGCCCAGCTGGTCGAACAGGCCGCCCTCGGCCATGCGCGTCAGCGTCAGCGTCGCCATGTACAGGGCCTTGAGATCGGGCGCCGCGCCGCGCGAGCTCGCCTGCCATCCGCGCAGCAGCCGCTCGATGCCGCCGGCATGCGGGAACTTGGGTGCGCCGCCGAAGCCCCCGTACTCGCCGTCGAAGCTGCGCTCGAGATCGCGCCGCGCCGCCTCGAGCGGCAGCGAGGACAGCGCGTGGCCCGCGGCGGCGGCGGGCGGCACCAGATCGGCGAACACCGCGCGCAGCGCTTGGTTCTGCCGCGTCACGTTCTCGCGCTGGTCGCGGTAGAACGCCGCCACGCGCTCGAGCAGGCCGGTGAAGGCCGGCATGCCGTAGCGCGGCTCCTTCGGGAAGTAGGTGCCGCCGAAGAACGGGGTCAGGTCGTCGGGCGCGAGGAACATCGTGAGCGGCCAGCCGCCGCCGCGCTGCGCGATGACCTGGTGCGCCAGCTGGTAGACGCGGTCGAGGTCCGGGCGCTCCTCGCGATCGACCTTGACGTTGACGAACAGGCGGTTCATGAGCGCGGCGGTCGCCTCGTCCTCGAAGGACTCGTGCGCCATGACGTGGCACCAGTGGCAGGCGGAATAGCCGATCGAGAGCAGGATCGGCCTGTCCTCGCTGCGCGCACGGGCGATCGCCTCTTCACCCCAGGGGTACCAGTCCACCGGGTTGTCCGCGTGCTGGAGCAGGTAGGGGCTGGTCTCGCCGGCGAGCCGGTTTTTCGGCCGTCCGGAGGTCGTGGGATGCATGAGGACGCGGCCGTGGTCGGTTAGAATTGCGGCCACTATAGCCACGGCGACGTGATCCCGCGAATGTCCACCCAGACCGCCACCACCGCCGTCGCCGGCGGCGAACTGCCGCCGCTGCTGCTGAAGCCACAGGAGGAGCGCCGCATCCAGGCCGGGCACCTGTGGGTGTTCTCCAACGAGATCAACGTCGGCAGCACGCCGCTCACGGCCTTCCAGCCGGGCGACCACGTGCAGCTGCGCTCCAGCCACGACCGTTTCCTCGGCTACGCCTACGTCAATCCGCGCACGCTCATCAGCGCGCGCATCCTCGGGCGCGATCCGGATTACCCGCCCGGCAAGTCGCTGCTCGTGCACCGCTTCAAGGTGGCGCTCGCGCTGCGCGAGCGCCTCCATGCCGCGCCGTTCTACCGGCTGGCTTTCGGCGAGGCGGACCTGCTGCCCGGTCTCGTGGTCGATCGCTACGGCGACGTGCTGGTCGCGCAGCTGGGCACCGCCGGCATGGAAGCGATGAAGGGCGACATCCAGGACGCGCTGGTCAAGGTGCTCGATCCCGCGGGCATGCTGTGGAAGAACGATGCTGCGATCCGCGAGCTGGAGGGCCTGGACCGCTACGTCGAGACCGCCTTCGGCACGGTGCCGGACACCGTGGTGGTGCCCGAAGGCGGCGTGGACTTCCGCGTGCCGCTCGCGGCCGGCCAGAAGACCGGCTGGTACTACGACCAGACCGCGAACCGCGCGATGATCGCGCGCCACGTCCGCGGTCTGCGGGTCCTCGACCTGTTCAGCTACGCCGGCAGCTTCGGGCTCCAGGCCGGGCGCGCGGGAGCGGCCGAAGTGACCTGCGTCGATTCCTCCGCGCCGGCGCTCGAGGCCGCCGCCGCGACCGCCGAGGCGAACGAACTGGACGTCGAGCTGCTGCAGGGCGACGTCTTCGACGCGCTCGAGCAGTTCGTCGCCGAGCAGCGCCGTTTCGACGTCGTGATCGCGGACCCGCCGGCGTTCATCAAGCGGCGCAAGGACCATCCCAAGGGCCTGGCGGCCTACCGCAGGCTCAACCAGCTCGCGATGCAGGCGCTGGACCGCGACGGGCTGCTGCTGTCCTGTTCCTGTTCCTACCACCTGGCGCCGGGCGAGCTGACCGACTGCGTGCAGCGCGCGGCGCGCCACCTGGGACGCTTCGCGCAGCTCATTGCAGTCGGCGCGCAATCCCCGGATCATCCGGTGCATCCGGCGATCGAGGAGACCCGTTACTTGCGCGCCTTCCTGTTCCGGGTGACCGACTCGTGCTGACCTATCCCAGCATCGATCCCGTCGCGTTCTCGATCGGGCCCGTCAAGGTGCACTGGTACGGGCTCATGTACGTGGTCGGTTTCGTCGCCGCCTGGTGGCTGGCGCGCAGGCGCGCGGCGGCGCCGCGCTCGACCTGGAAGCCGGTGGACGTGGACGACCTGATCTTCTTCGCCGCGATCGGCGTGATCCTCGGCGGCCGGCTCGGCTGGGTGCTCGTGTACGGATTCGAGGCGCTGCGCGCCGACCCGCTGGCGATCTTCCGCGTGTGGGAAGGCGGGATGTCCTTCCACGGCGGCCTCGCGGGCGTGATGATCGCCGTGGCGCTGTTCGCGAAGCGCCGCGCGCGCCGCGTCACCGACGTGTTCGATTTCACGGCGCCGCTGCCGGCCATCGGCCTGTTCGCCGGGCGCATCGGCAATTTCATCAACGGGGAGCTCTGGGGCAAGCCGACCGACCTGCCCTGGGGATTCCTGATCGACGGCGAGGTCCGCCACCCGTCGCAGCTCTATGAGGCGGCGCTCGAGGGCATCGCGCTGTTCGCGCTCGTCTGGTGGTTCACTTCGAAGCCGCGGCCGCGGCTCGCCCCCGCGGGGCTGTTCCTCACGGGCTACGCCGTGTTCCGGATCCTGGTCGAGTTCGTGCGGGTGCCGGATGTCGGCCTCGACTACCTGGCCTTCGGCTGGCTGACCATGGGCCAGCTGCTGTCGCTGCCGATGCTGGCGGCCGGGCTCGCGATGCTGGCCTGGGCCTTCAAGCGGCGTCAGCCCTCCGGGAACCACGCCTGATGCGACAGTACCTCGACCTGATGAAGCTGGTGCGCGAACGCGGCGCGCGCAAGGCGGACCGCACCGGGACCGGCACGCTGGCGGTCTTCGGCCACCAGATGCGCTTCGACCTGGCCGCGGGCTTCCCGGTGGTGACCACCAAGCGCGTGCACCTGAAGTCCGTGATCGTCGAGCTGCTGTGGTTCCTGCGCGGCGACACGAACGTCAAGTGGCTGCACGAACAGGGCGTCACCATCTGGGACGAGTGGGCCGACGCCAACGGCGACCTCGGGCCGGTGTACGGCCGCCAGTGGCGCGCCTGGCAGGCGGCGGACGGCCGGCAGATCGACCAGATCGCACGCGTGATCGACCAGCTGCGGCGCGACCCCGACTCGCGGCGCATCATCGTCAGCGCGTGGAACGTCGGCGAGCTCGAGAAGATGGCGCTCGCACCCTGTCATGCGTTCTTCCAGTTCCACGTGGCGGACCGCCGGCTGTCCTGCCAGGTCTACCAGCGCAGCTGCGACGTCTTCCTCGGCGTGCCGTTCAACATCGCCTCCTACGCGCTGCTCACCCACATCCTCGCGCAGCAGTCCGACCTTGCGCCGGGCGAGCTCGTCTGGACCGGCGGCGACTGCCATCTCTACCTCAACCACCTCGCCCAGGCGGATGAACAGCTCGGGCGCGAGCCGCGCCCGCTGCCGAGGCTCGCGCTGCTGCGACGCCCCGCCGATGTCTCCGCCTACGAGGTCGCGGACTTCCAGGTCGTCGGCTACGAGCCGCACGCGGCGATCCGCGCTCCGGTCGCGGTGTAGCCCGTCACGTGGCCGCGGCACCGGTCGCGATCGTCGCGATGGCCGACAACGGCGTGATCGGCCGCGGCGGCGGACTGCCGTGGCAGCTGCCGGACGACCTGAAGCGCTTCAAGTCGCTGACCCTGGGCCATGCGCTGTTGATGGGCCGTCGCACGCAGGAGTCGATCGGACGGGCATTGCCGGGCCGCCGCAATTTCGTGCTGACACGCGATCCCGGCTGGCGCGCGCCCGGCTGCGAGCGCGTCGCGAGCCCGGAGGCGGCGCTCGCGCTGGTGGACCCGTCGCAGACCCTGTTCGTGATCGGCGGCGCCCAGGTCTATCGCGCCTGCTGGGGGCTGGTCGGGGGCGTCGAGCTCACCGAGGTGCACGCGGAGGTTGCGGGCGATACGCGCCTCGAGGGATTCGACCGCCGCGAATGGCGCGAGACCTTCCGCGAAGAGCACGCCGCGGACGCGCGGCACGCGCATCCCTACAGCTTCGTCACGCTGCGACGGCGTTGAGCGCATCCTCGACGATGGACACCGCGCGCCAGCAGTCCTCGCGGGAGTTGTAGAGCGGCGCGGGAGCCAGGCGGATCACGTCCGGCTCGCGCCAGTCGCAGGTGAGCCCGCGCGCGATCAGTCCGTCGAAAAGGGCGCGTCCGCTGCCGCGGCTGCCGCAGAGCCGCACCGAGAGCTGCGCGCCGCGGCGTGCGGGGTCGCGCGGCGTCAGGATCTCGATGCGGCGGCCGAGGCGTCGGTCGAGCTGGCGCTCGAGGTATCCCGTGAGCGTGCGCGAGCGCGCGGCCAGGGCCGCCATGCCGGCCTCGTCGAACAGCGGGAATGAGGCCAGCAGGGGCACCATGCCGAGCAGCGGATGGTTGCTGACCTGCCAGCCGGCGGCTCCGCGATACGGCGTCATCGACTCGGCGAAGTCGAAGCGCGACGCGAGGTCGTTGCCCCACCAGCCCGCGAGCCTCGGGGCCGCGGCGTCGAAATGCCGCTCGTGCACGAAGGCGCCCGCGGTCGCGCCGGGCCCGCCATTCAGGTACTTGTAGGAGCACCAGACGGCGAAGTCCGCGTCCCAGTCGTGCAGCGACAGCGGCACGTTGCCCATGGCATGCGCGAGGTCGAGCCCGGCGACGGCGCCGACGCGGTGCGCGGCGTCGATCAGGGGCGCGAGGTCGAGGCGCTGGCCGGTCAGGTACTGCACGCCGGGCAGCAGCACGAGCGCGAGCCGGCCGCCCTCGCGCTCGATGGCTGCGGCGACGTCGTCCTCGCGCAGCAGCGGCTCGCCGGGGCGCGGCGCCACCTGCACCAGCGCCTCGCGGCCGTAGCCATGCCAGTCGAGCTGCGAGGCGACCGCGTAGCGGTCGGAGGGGAACGCGCCCTGCTCGATCAGGATGCGGTGACGGTCGCGGGTCGGGCGGTAGAAGCTCGCCATCAGCAGGTGCAGGTTGATCGTGAGCGAGTGCATCACGACCACTTCCGCGAGCCGCGCGCCCGCGAGCGCGGCCGCCGTCGGCGCGAGCCGCTCGTGCAGGTTCAGCCAGTCGGTCCGCGGGTCGTGGTAGCCGAGCACGCCCAGGCGCTGCCACTCCTGCATGAACGTCGTCACCTCGCCCATTGCGCGCCGCGGCTGCAGGCCTAGCGAATTGCCGCACAGGTAGGTGACGGGGCGGCCGTCCGGCGTCAGCGGAAAATGGAAGGCGGTACGCAGTCGCGACAGCGGATCGGCGGCATCCTGCGCCCGCGCCGACTCGAGCGACGCGTCGCCGCTCATTCGAAATGGACCGGGTAGAGCAGCGGGCGCGACGGCGCGGCATCCGCCAGGAAGGGCGGGATCTGCAGGTCGAGCAGGTACCAGCCGTCGCGGATGGTCGGCGCGATCCAGGCGAGCTCGGTGATGCTCGCCTGCGGGCGGGCCGCATCCGGTGCGTGGCGCGAGCCGGGCGGCAGGCCGAAGAACACCCGATGCGCCGTCAGCCGGCCGCCGTCGTCGGCGCGGTCCGCCGACGGCAGGTCGAGGACCAGGTGCTGCACTCCCCGCTCGACCAGCCATTGCGCGGCCTGACGCGAGAGGAAGGGAGCGGGCGCGGGACCCTGGTAGCGTTGCTGCAGCCGGGCGGAAGGATTCGGCAGGCTGCGGATCACGAGCGCCTGCGGCGCCGGTCCCGGGTGCCCGGCGACGGCCCCGGCCAGCGCCTTCGCCGTCAACAGCAAATCCCCGGGCGCGGGCGGCGGATCGCTGTCTTCCCCGGCCGCGGCCGCTGCCACGGGGTGCAGCGACACGAGCAACGCCAGCGAGAGTCCGCCACGCAGGCGCTCCGTCACCGCGATGCGCTCGTCGGTGACGTGGCCGACGCACTCGGTATGGGTGCCGTTGCAGTGCGGGGCGAGGGTCAGCAGCTCGGAATTGCAGCTGCCGCCGGCGCGAGTGTCGCCCACGAAACCGCCGGAACGAAACGGGCGGGCGGCGGCCGCAGGGGCGCCGAAGCAGGACGGCTGCGGACCGCCGAAATCCAGCGGAATCGCGATCGAGAGGGGCTCCCCGAAATCGGCGCGCAGTCGGCGGCCCGCCAGCTCGAAACGCATGATCATCATCGTGCCATTATATGCAGCCGACGGAACCCCCCCGGCCCGCGCGGGTCTCATAGGCGGGCTGCGCCAAGAGGAGCTTGACAGATGATGGTCCGTGCCGGAGTCCTGGCCTGCGCACTGCTGGCGGCGATGCCGGCGGCGGCGGCCGACGCCGGTGAGGAGGAAGTCGCAGCCGCCTGGCAGCGCCAGGAAGTCGACTTCGTCTACATGGGGTTCACGACGCGCTATTCCTGCGGCGGCCTCAGGAGCAAGGTCAAGCTGCTGCTGCTGCACCTGGGCGCGCGGCCCGACATCAAGATCAGCGAGCGCGGCTGCGAGTTCGGCTTCCAGTACGTCGCCGATTTCCCGCACCTCAAGGTCGCCTTTTACGTGCCCGACATCCCGGAGGAGGGCGCGCGCGACGCCGGCGAACCCGTACTCGGGATCTGGAAGCCGGTTGTGATCAAGCGCAACTCGCCGAGGGGCCTCGCGATGGGCGACTGCGAGCTCGTCGAGCTGTTCCGCGACCGCATCCTGCCGAAATTCCAGACCCGCAAGATGCAGGGCGACGTCAACTGCATCCCGCACCAGCTGGTCGGCAACCGGATCGATCTGCGCTTCGAGGTCCTGGTGGGCGCGCAGGACGTCGCGGCGGCGGCCCAGGCGCAGAACCAGTAGTCAGCGCGGCGGCCGCAGGCTGCCCTGGCAGGGCAGGAACACCGGTTCGACCTTTCCGCGGTCGAGGCGCGCCGCAGCCAGCGACCCGCCCCAGACGCAGCCCGTGTCCAGGCAGAGCAGGCCGGGCTCCGAGAGGAAGCCGAGCGCCGACCAGTGTCCGAATACCAGCGCGTCCTGGCGCGTGCGGCGGCCGGGATGGCGGAACCAGGGCATCGCGCCGGCCGGCGCATCCGCCACCGGTCCCTTGAGCGACAGCAACAGGCGCCCGTCGGCGTCGACGAACCGCAGGCGCGTGAGGCAGTTGACGGCAAAGCGCAGGCGCGCGGCGCCCGCCAGCGCGGGGGACCAGGCGTCGGGCTGGTCTCCGTACATGCGGGACAGCAGCGCCGCCGGATCGTCGCGCAACGCCGTCTCCACCGTGCGCGCCGCCGACTCCGCCTCCGCGAGCGACCACTGCGGCGGCAAGCCGGCGTGGATCAGCGTCCAGCCGAGGCCGGTGTCACGGTGCAGGAGCGGACGCCCGACCAGCCAGGCCAGCAGTTCCGCCGCATCCGGCGCATCGAGCACCGCCTGCAGTCCGGGCTCGCGCCGCTGCACGCCGGCGGGCGCGAGCGCCATCGCCAGCAGGTGCAGGTCGTGGTTGCCGAGCACGGCCGTGACGCAGGCGCCGAGCGCGCGGACCTCGCGCAACACGCCGAGCGAATCCGGGCCGCGGTTGACGAGGTCGCCCGTGAGCCAGAGCGCGTCGCGCGACGGGTCGAACCGGAGCCGCTCGAGCAGCGCCACGAATTCGGCGTGGCAGCCCTGCAGGTCGCCGACCGCATAGACCGCCAACGCGGATTCCTCAGTGAATCGTGCCGGGAATGGCGAGCGTGAACGGTGCGATCGGCGCGTCGAAGCGCACGCCGTCGTCCGCGAGCATCTGGTACGAGCCCTGCATCGCGCCGACCGGCGTCTCGAGCACCGCGCCGCTGGTGTAGCGGAATCCCTGCCCGGGCATCAGGTGCGGCTGCTCGCCGACCACGCCCTCGCCGCGCACTTCCTGGACCTTGCCATTGGCGTCGGTGATCACCCAGTGCCGGGTCAGGAGCTTGGCCGGCACCGCGCCGCGGTTGCGGATCGTGATCGTGTAAGCGAACACGAAACGCCTCTCCTCGGGGTCCGACTGGTCCTCGAGGTAGCGCGTGTCCACGTCCACCGTGATCCGGTGCGGGTCCGGCTCGCTCATGCCGGCGGCCTCGCGATGCGCACCGCGAGCACGTCGCAGGGCGCGGCGTGCAGCACGGTGTCCTCGGTGAAGTTCACGAGGATCGAGGGGCCCCGGCGCTCGCGGCTGCCGAGCACGATGAGGTCGGCCTGCAGTTCCTGCGCCGCGCGCACGATCTCGGCCTTGACGTTGCCGGCGGCCACCTCGCGCCGGGCGCCGCCGATGCCGAGCCGGTCGCAGAGCTGCGCGAGCTGGAGCGTGGCGCGCTGCACCAGTTCCTCCTCGATCTGCACCGCCGGCAGCAGCGTCTCGCCCATCGGCTCGACCGGCACGTACTCCACCACGTGCAGCACGGAGAGCTCGGCGCCCAGCATCGATGCCAGATCGCGCGCGCGCGCGCCGATCTGCTCGCTGTGCTCGCCGAGATCCACGACCAGCAGGATCCTGCGGTAATTGCCCATCTCCATATTATAGGCCGGACGCCGCCGGCTGCCCGGCGAGGCGCGCGAACTCCTCCGGCGACAGCGTCTCGGGACGGCGGCCGGCGTCGATGCCGGCCGCCTGGAAGGCGGTCGCATCCAGCAGGCCCCGTAGCGAATTGCGCAGCGTCTTGCGGCGCATCTGGAAGGCCGCCGCCACCAGGCGCGCGAACCGCGCGGGATCGGCCAGCGGAAACGGCGGGCGCTCGTGCGGCACCAGGCGCACCACGGCCGAGTCCACCGCCGGGGGCGGCCGGAACGCGCCGCGCCCGACGCGGAACAGGAACCGGGCGCGGCAGGCCGCCGCGAGCATGACGGTCAGCCGTCCGTAGTCCTTGCCGCCGGGCCTGGCGACGATCCGCTCGACCACTTCCTTCTGCAGCATGAAATGCATGTCGGCGATGGCCTCGCGCGCCTCGAGCAGGTGAAACAGCAGCGGCGTCGAGATGTTGTAGGGCAGGTTGCCGCACAGGCGCAGCCGCGGGCCGCCGGCCCGCAGCGCGCCGAAGTCGAACGCGAGCGCGTCGGCCTGGTGCACGACCAGCCCGCCCGCGCCGGCGGCGCGGCGCGGCAGGTCCCGGGCCAGGTCGCGGTCGATCTCGATCACGTCGAGCCGCCCGCAGCGCGCGAGCAGGGGCAGCGTCAGCGCGCCGGTCCCGGGCCCGATCTCGACCATGCGCTCGTCCGGCCGCGGGTCGATTGCCCGGACGATGCGCGCGATCACGCCCGGGTCGTGCAGGAAGTGCTGGCCGAAGCGTTTGCGCGGGTGTATCAGAGATTTCCCAGCCGCTGCGCCAGCGCGATCGCCTCGAACAGGCTGCCGGGATCGGCCCGGCCGCTGCCCGCGAGATCGAGCGCGGTGCCGTGGTCCACCGAGGTGCGCAGGATCGGCAGCCCGAGCGTGACGTTCACCGCGCGGCCGAAGCCCGCGTGCTTGATCACGGGCAGGCCCTGGTCGTGGTACATGGCGAGCACGGCGTCGCAGCCGGCGAGCGAGGCCGGCGTGAATGCCGTGTCGGCGGGAACCGGGCCCATGGCCGCGATGCCGCGCGCGCGCGCGCCGGCGACCGCGGGCGCGATGACCTCGATCTCCTCGCGCCCGAGGTGGCCGGACTCGCCCGCGTGCGGGTTGAGGCCGCAGACGAGGATGCGCGGCGCGGCGATCCGGAAGGCGTCGCGCAGGCCTGCGTGCAGCACGTCGAGCGTGGCCGCGAGCGACTCGCGGGTGATCGCGCCGGGAACCTCGGTCAGCGGCAGGTGCGTGCTCGCGAGAGCGACGCGCAGCGACCCGGCGACCAGCAGCATCACCGGGTGGGCGGCGCCGGTGCGCGCGGCGAGGTACTCGGTGTGCCCGGTGAACGCGATGCCGGCCTGGTTGATCGCGGACTTCTGCAGCGGCGCCGTGACCATCGCGGCGAAACGCCCGTCGCGGCAGCCGTCAGCCGCCGCGTCGAGCTGGGCCAGCACGCAGCGGGCATTGGCCGGATCGGGGCGGCCGGCGACGACGGGGCCCGCCAGGGGCACCGGCAGCACCGGCATCGTTCCCGCGCGATGCGGGACGGGCGGCGCACCGGCGCGCCATTCGCCGATGGCGACCGCGACGCCCAGCGCCCCGGCGCGGGCCGCAAACAGCGCGGGGTCGCCCGCGAAGACGAGTTCGCAGGGCCAGTCCGGCAGGGCGGCGGCGATGGCGAGGTCGGGGCCGATGCCGGCCGGCTCGCCGCTCGTGACGACGAGGCGCTTCGCGCTCAGCGGCTGCGGATCTCGACGTAGGCGTCGTCGCGCAGTCTTCGCAGCCACAGCTCGGTCTCCTCGTCGACCTTGCTCTCGCGCAGCGCGGTCAGCACGCGCTGGCGGCGCACCTCCTCGCTCTGGTCGTGCGTGCGCTTGCCGAGCATCTGCACGATGTGCCAGCCGAACTGCGTGCGGAACGGCTCGCTGATCTCGTTCTCGCCGAGCCCGGCCAGCACCTCCTCGAACTGCGGGTCGTAGGTCCCGGGAGAAGTCCAGCCCAGGTCGCCGCCGCGCGTCGCCGAACCCGGGTCTTCCGAGGTCACGCTCGCGAGCGCCTCGAAGTCCTCGCCGGCCAGGATGCGGTCGCGGACCGCGGCCAGGCGCTGGCGCGTGGTGGCATCGTCCTGCACTTCGTTCGGCCGCATCAGGATGTGGCGCGAGTGGATCTGCTCGACCAGCATCGGCCCGCTGTCCCCGCCGCGCGTCTCGTCGAGCCGCACGATGTGGAAGCCGGTCGGCGTGCGCGCCGGCTCACTGACGTCGCCCGGCTGCATCTTCACGATCATCTCGCCGATGAACTGCGGGAGCTGGCCCATGCGGCGCCAGCCCAGCTTGCCGCGCTCGAGCGCGGACTGCGCGTTCGAGTACGCGAGCGCGAGCTGGCCGAAATCCTCGCCGCCCCTGGCGCGCGCCTGGATGTCACGGGCGAGAAGCTCCACCTTGTCGATCTGGTCGGCGGTCGCCGATTCCGGCAGCGACAGCAGGATGTGCGAGACGTCGTACTCGGCGTTCTCGTCGGCCTGGCCCGCCTGGCGCTCGAGCGCGGCGTCGAGCTCGCGCGGCGAGACGTGGATGCGCGGGAACACGTCGCGCTGGCGCAGCAGCGACAGCGTGATCTCGCGGCGCATCTCCTCGCGGTACGAGGCGTAGTCGATGCCCTGCGCCTCGAGCGCGACCGGCATCTGCTCGAAGGGCATGCCGTTCCTGCGCGCCACGTCGCGCAGCGCCTCGTTCAGCATCTCGTCCGACACCTGGACCCCGAGCCGCTGCGCGCGCTGGATCTGGATCTCCTGCAGCACCAGCCGCTCGAGCACCTGCTGGCGGATGACGTCGGCGGAGGGCAGCTGCGTCCCCTGATCGCGCAGGCGTCCCATGATCAGACGGGACTGGTTGTCGAGCTGGCTCTGCAGCACCACGCCTTCATTGACGATGGCGACCACCCGGTCGAGCGGCACGCCGGTCGTCGACAGTTCGCGGGTCTGCGCGAGCGCTGCGGCGGGCAGCGCGAGTGCGGTCAGGGCGATCAGCCATCGTCTCATGGGGGGTCCCGTTCAGGGCAGGGCGCCAGAGCCGGGGGAGTATCCACGAATGCTCCGCTGCAGGAAAGTGTCATCCCGGGTTCCGACCGAGGACAGGCCCTTGAGTTCCAGCTCGAGCATCACGGAGGTGTCTTCCTCGCCGGTGCGGTTGGAGATGTAGCGCCGCGCGACCAGCCGGAAGCGCCAGCAGCAGCTGCCATATTCGAGGCCGACGAAGCGGTCGATCGAATTGCTCTCCTTGACCGAGTACACCTGGCGCGCGAATGCCTGCCACCGGGGCGACAGCCGCCAGGCGGCCGATGCGTCCCATTGCTCCAGCAGGCCTTCGCGGTAGCGGTAGCCGAGGTTCACGACCGAATCCGGGCGCGGCCGGTATTGCACGCCGGCCTGGCCGAGGATCGTGTTCGACTCGTCGTCGTCCCACTCCATCGCGAGCCGGGCGCTCCAGTGACGCCAGCCGGTCAGTTCGATCTCGCCGACCATGTTGGATGCGTCCCTGGCAGCCGGCAGTTCGCCCGGCAGCGTGACCCGGGGCCGCTCGAGGAAGAAGCGCTGGCCGATGGTGGCGCTCAGGAACTGCTGTCCGGTGTCGCCGTGGACGAAGCGCGTGGTGATGCCCGCGGCAAGCTCGTCCGCGTCGCCGAGCCGGTCGGCGCCGACGTAGCGGTTGGTGCGGAACAGCTGCACCAGGTTGAGATCGGGCAAGGCCGTGTCGAACACCGGCAGGCCCGACTGATCGCGGAACGGGATCCAGGTGTAGCGCAGCCTCGGCTCGAGCGTCTGCATCATGCCGCCCGGCCGGCCCGCCTCGCGCTCGAACACGAGACCCGCATCGAGCGAGAGGATCGGCGCCTCGCGGTCCGGCGAATCGTCCTCGCCGGGCGCGGTGTCCTCCAGCATGTAGCCCGTCATGCGCCAGGCGGCGCTGGGTTCCAGGTGCCATCCCGGCCCGCCCATCGTCCAGGCCAGCCGCGGCGCGAAGTCGAGGCGCAGGCCGGTGACGCCGACGTCGCGCTCGAACCAGACGGCCTCGGAATCGAGCGAGGCCGAGAAGCCGGCCGTGCCCAGCGGCCAGCGCCCCGTGAAGGCGAGCTGCGGCAGCCGCGAATACGGGCGCGACGCAGGGTCCACGGTGCGGTCGATGGTCTGGAAGTCCTGCAGGCGGCCGTCCAGGCGCCAGCCCGACCCGAGCCAGGACAGGCGCAGGAAGCGGTCGAGATAGGTGATGCTGGTGCCGTCCGGTCCCAGTCCGAAGTCCTCGAAATAGAGGCCGTCGCTCGCGTCGGCGAAGTCCGCGTCGAAACGCAGCCGGTCGGTGAAGTCGGTGCGGTGCGAAAGGGCGCTGAGCCGTCGGTCGCGGCCCGCGACATTGTCGCTCGGCAGGAAACGGCTGCCGATCTCGCCGCGGCTGCGCCCGGTCAGGTAGCGGAACTCGGCATCGAGCCCCGCGCCGCGCCGCGAGAGCAGGAACGGCGTCAGTTTCAGGTCGTAGTTGGGCGCGAGGTTGAAGTAGTACGGCGCCCCGACCTCGAAGCCTCCCTTGTCCGAGTTGCCGAACGACGGGAACAGGAATCCGGACTTGCGGGCGTCGCCGACCGGAAAGGAGATGACCGGCGCGTACAGGATCGGCACGCCCTTGAGGGTCACGCGCACGTTGCGGCCGCGGCCCTGCTGCGCGCGCTGGTCGATGTCGACGGACGAGGCGCGCAGGAACCAGTCGCCGTTGCCGGCCGGGCAGGTGGTGAAACGGACCTGTTCCAGCGCAAGGTCGCCGGTCGCCGTCATCTCGAGTTCGCTCGCGGAGCCGCGCGCCGGGCGCCGCGGCAACTCGAACTCGGCGCCGGTGAAATGGCCCCCGCCGCCGGCGTCCCAGGACCCGCTCGAGCCCTTGAGCCGCAATTCGGGCGCGAGGAACTCGACGTCGCCGTCGACCTTGAAGCGCTGCTGCGAGGCATCGAAGGTCGCGGTCTCGGCCGTCAGCGTGCGGTCGCCCTGGCGCACCGTGACGCCGCCGGTGAGCGTGGCGTCGCCCTCGCGCGAGACTTCCGCCGCGCCGCTCGTGACCTGGATCGGAAGGTCCCCGGGCGCGGGCGCCACGCCGCCGTCCGGGCCGGCCTCGGCTGCCACCGGTTCGGGCGCCGGCCAGGGGCATTCCTCGGCCGCGGCGGGCGCGAGCAGGCAGGCGGATGCGAACGAGGCGATGATGCGGCGGGAAAACACGGTAGCGCGCAAGTCTATAATGCGAGCCCCCCGGCCGTCGCCTGCGCATGACCCCGATACCCAACGCCGACCTGCGGTTGCAGAGCCTCGAACGCTGGATCGCGGGCCTGCCTGGCGCGCCGGTGCAGCGCATCCTGCCCGCCTCCGCGGACGCGAGCTTCCGCCGCTACTTCCGCGTATTCCGCGAAGGCGGCGCCACGCAGGTCGCGATGGACGCGCCGCCCGAGCGCGAGGGGCTGGATGCCTGGCTGCGGGTCGACCGCATCCTGGCCGGCGCGGGCGTGCAGGTGCCCGAGGTCATCGCGGCGGACGCCGACCAGGGATTCGTGCTGATCGGCGACCTCGGCCGGAAGCACTACCTCGAGGCGCTGGGCGCGGGCGCGGACCCCGAGCCGCTGTACGCGGACGCGATCGCCACGCTCGTGCGCATGCAGGCGGCGGGCACGGCGGCGGCGGCCGGATTGCCGCCCTATGACCGCGACCTCCTGATGCGCGAGATGGAACTGTTCCCGGAGTGGTTCCTCGGCCGCCACCTGGGACTCGCGCCCGCTCCCGAGGAACGCCGCGCGATCGCGGACGCATTCGACTGGCTCTGCAATCAGGCGCTGGCGCAGCCCGTCGTGCTCGTGCACCGCGACTACCATTCCCGCAACCTGCTGCTGCGGGAGCAGGGCAACCCGGGCGTCGTGGATTTCCAGGACGCGGTGCTCGGTCCGGTGAGCTACGACCTCGTGTCGCTGCTGAAGGACTGCTACATCGTCTGGCCGCGGGAGCGCGTGCTGGCCTGGCTCGACCGCTATCGCGAACTCGCCGCGGCGGCGGGCATTGACGCGGGTGCGAGCCGCGGGCAGTTCCTGCAGTGGTTCGACCGCATGGGCCTGCAGCGCCACATCAAGGTGCTCGGCATCTTCGCGCGCCTGTGGCACCGCGACGGCAAGCCCGGATACCTCGGCGACCTGCCACGCGTGCTCGATTACACGCTCGAAGCGACCGCGATCGAACCCGCGCTCGCCGCTTTCGACGCCTACCTGCGCCGGCAGGTGGCGCCCGCATTCGCCGCCGCGGCGCGCCGCGCGGGATCCGCGCGTTGAAGGCGATGATCCTCGCCGCCGGGCGCGGCGAGCGCATGCGGCCGCTGACGCTGGCCCGGCCCAAGCCGCTGCTCGAGGCGGGCGGGTACCGCCTCATCGATTACCACCTGGCCGCGCTGTCGAAGATCGGGGTCACCGAGGTGGTGGTCAACCTCTCCTGGCTGGGCGCGCAGATCCGCGAGGCGCTCGGCGACGGGCGGCGCTCGGGCGTCGCGGTCCGTTACAGCGACGAAGGTCCGGCGCCGCTCGGCACCGGCGGCGGGCTGTTCAGGGCGCTGCCGAACTTCGGCGACGAGCC
Organism: Steroidobacteraceae bacterium; assembly: GCA_035720205.1. Lineage (GTDB taxonomy): Bacteria > Pseudomonadota > Gammaproteobacteria > Steroidobacterales > Steroidobacteraceae > SCUD01. Next base: position 29,273 of record DASTOQ010000081.1, read on the forward strand.
GTTCCTCGTCGTCAACGGCGACGTGTGGAGCGATTTCGATTTCGCGATGTTGCGGCGTCCCGCAGGTTCGCTCGCCCACCTCGTGCTGGTCGAGAATCCGCCGCATCACCCGGGCGGCGACTACAGCCTCGACGGCAATGGCAACGTGCGATCCTTGCCGAACCGCCTGACCTATGCGGGCATTTCGGTGCTGGATCCGCAGCTCTTCGCCGGCTGCACGGCCGGCGAATTTCCGCTGAAGCCGTTGCTCGATCGCGCCCTGCAGGCGGGCAGGCTCAGCGGCCAGCGTCACCCTGGCGCCTGGACCGACGTCGGCACGCCGGAGCGTCTGGCGGCGCTCGATGCCGAACTGCGGCTCGGTCGCCTGCGGCACCCGGTGCTGTCCTCGCCGGTCGGCTAGAATGGCGGCGATCCAACGATGCCGGTGTTGCTCAAGTGGCTGATTTCAAAGGCATTAAACTGCAAGTCGAGCGTCCGCGGCCCCCCAGCGGCGACAAGTACGTGACGCCGCAGGGCTTCACGGCGATCCGCGACGGCATCAAGCGGCAGGCCGAGGCCGAGCCGATCCGGCCGGGCGCCAAGCCCCGCTGGCTGCGCGCGCCGATGCCGGCGGGCGCGCGCTTCGACGAGGTGCGCCGCACCGTGCGCGAGCATCGGCTCGCGACGGTCTGCGAGGAGGCGCATTGTCCGAACATCGGCGAGTGCTGGAATGCGGGCACGGCGACGCTGATGCTGATGGGATCGGTGTGCACCCGCGCCTGCCGCTTCTGCGCGGTCGACACCGGCAACCCGCGCGGCTGGCTCGACCCCGAGGAGCCGGCGAACGCGGCGCGCACCGTGGCGCTCATGGGGCTCGGTTACGTCGTGCTGACCTCGGTGAACCGGGACGACCTTCCCGACGGCGGCGCCGGCCATTTCGCGGCCTGCGTGCGCGCGATCAAGGCCGAATCGCCGCGCACCGCGGTCGAGGCGCTGACGCCCGATTTCCAGGGCGTGATGGCCGACGTCGAGACGGTCGTGGACTCGGGCCTCGAGGTATTCGCACAGAACATCGAGACGGTGGAGCGGCTCACGCACCCGGTGCGCGACCCGCGCGCGGGCTACCGCCAGACGCTCGGGGTGCTCGCCCACGCCAGGCGCCACCGTCCCGAGGTGCTCACCAAGACCAGCCTCATGCTCGGGCTCGGCGAGACCGAAGCGGAGCTGTTCGCGACCATGGACGACCTGCGCGGGATCGGCTGCGACCTGCTGACGCTCGGCCAGTACCTGCGCCCGACGATGAATCACCTGCCGGTCGTGCGCTACGTGTCCCCCGGGGAGTTCGCCCGCTACCGCCGCGAGGCGCTCGCCCGCGGCTTCCGCGAATGCGTCTCCGGGCCGATGGTGCGATCGAGCTACCGCGCGGAGCGCGCGCTCGCCGGCGACAACTGCGGGCTGACCTGATGCATCCCTTCCCGCACCGGTACCAGGTGCGCCTGCGAGCGACGCCGGACGCGCCGCTCGAACTCACCGGCGAGGGCCTGCCGGCGATCGCGTCGCTGCCGCCGCTGCAGTTCGGCGGTCCGGGCGGTTACTGGTCGCCGGAGACGATGCTGGTGGCCGCGGTCGGCGACTGCGTCCTGCTGACCTTCCGCGCGATCGCGAAGGCCTCGAAGTTCGAGTGGCGCGAGGCGACCGCGGACGTGCAAGGCCTGCTCGAGCGCTTCGAGGGCAACAGCCGCTTCACGCAGGTCGACACGCGCATCCGCCTGGTGGTGCCGCCGGGCACGGATGCGGCGCGCGCGCGCCTGCTGATGGAAAAGGCCGAGAAGGGCTGCCTGATTTCGAACTCGCTGACCGCGGCGCGGCGGCTCGAGTGCGAGGTCGTCGAGGGCGCATGAACGCGCTCGTGCGCTGGCTCGGCCGCGTCGGCTACGAGCCCACCTGGCGCGCGATGCAGTCCTTCACCGACGCGCGCGGCGCGGCGACGCCGGACGAGCTCTGGTTCCTGGAGCACGACCGCGTCTTCACCCAGGGCCTGAACGGCCGCGCCGAGCACGTGCTGGCGCCCGGCGACATCCCGGTGGTCGGCATCGACCGCGGCGGGCAGGTGACCTATCACGGGCCCGGTCAGCTCGTGGTGTATCCGCTCGTCGACCTGCGGCGGGCCGGGCTCGGCGTGCGCGACCTGGTGGTCGCGCTCGAGAGCGCGGTCGTCGCGCTCGCCGGGGCCCACGGCATCGAGGCCGCGGGACGCCGCGACGCGCCCGGCGTCTACGTGCGCGGGCGCAAGCTGGCGAGCATCGGACTGCGCATCCGCCGCGGCTGCAGCTACCACGGTCTCGCGCTCAACGTGGACATGGACCTCGAGCCGTTCTCGCGCATCAACCCCTGCGGCATGGCGGGCCTCGCCATGACGCAGCTGAGCGAGCTGGGCACGGCACTCGACCTGTCCTCCGCCGCCACCGCGCTCGCACCGCACCTGTGCGGCGCGCTCGGCCTCGCGTGGGACGGCCGCTGGCTCGCCGCGCGGGATTCCGCGTCGCCGCCTCAGAGCGCGACCAGTACGACGCCGCTGTCCGTGAGATCCTGGTAGATCGCATCCAGCTGCGCGCGGCTCTCGGCGCGTATCGTGTAGGTCAGCGCGAGGAAACGTCCCTCGCGGCTCATGCGTTCCGAGATCCGCCCGGGCGCCAGCGGCCCGGCATGGCGCTCGACGATGGCGAGCGTCAGCGTGCGGAACGATTCCGAGTCCCGGCCCATGACCTTGATCGGAAAGTCGGTCGGAAACCCGAACAGTTCGTCGGACCCGCTCATGCGGGCAACGCGGTCGAGAATTCCTGCCGGGTCGCGAGAAAGTCCGCGTAAACCCTGCGGAACACGGGTCCCGGCCGGCCTGCGCCGACCGGCCGCCCGTCGAGCCGCGTGACGGCGCGGATGCCGCCGCCGGCCGAGGCGATGATGACCTCGTCGGCGCCGCGCAACTCCGCCTCGCTGACCGGGCGGCGCAGGACCACGATGCCTGCGCGCGCGGCCAGCTCGTGCAGCACGCCGCGCGTCGTGCCGGGCAGGATCGCATTCGTCTGCGGCGGGGTGAGCACGCGCCCCGCCATCACGACATGGACGCTGCTCGTGCTGCCCTCGGTCAGCCAGCCGCCGCGCAGCAGGATGGATTCCGTGGCGCCGGCGTCGGCCGCCTGCCAGCGGTGCAGGATGTTGCCGAGCAGGGACGTCGTCTTGATGTCGCAGCGCGCCCAGCGCAGGTCTTCGCCGGTCACCGCCGGCGTGCCTTCCTCGATGACGCTCAAGGGCTGCACCGGCAGCGGCGATACGCAGGCGAACACGGTCGGCGGGATGCCCGCACGCGGCACGTGACTGCGTTCGGGCTCGACCCCGCGCGTGACCTGCACGTAAAGCAGCAGGTCGCCACCGCCATTGCCGTGCACCAGCCTGCCGAAGGCCGTGAGCCAGCCGGCGCGGTCCTGCACGGGCGCCATGCGGATCTCGTGCAGGCTGCGCTCGAGCCGCTCGAGGTGCGCGTCGAGCCGGTAGGCACGGCCGCCATAGACCGGCAGCACCTCGTAGACACCGTCCCCGAACAGGAACCCGCGGTCGAGCGGCGAGACGTGCGCGTCCGCCATCGGCAGCAGGCGACCATTCAGCCAGACCAGCGGCAGCGGCATTGCGCGCTCCCTCAGGCGAACCAGGACAGGATCGTGTCCCAGATCCGGCGGAAGAGGTTGCCGCGCGGAACCTCGGCGAGCGGCGAGAGCGGCGCCTCGGCGACCACCTTGCCGTCCACGAGCGCGCGCACGACGCCGGTGCGGTCCGATGCCGAGAGCGGGGCGAAGACCTTGGGGGCGAGCTCGACCGAGAGCGTGGCCCGCTCCGCCTGCCCGCGCGGCAGCGTGACCCAGAGATCGGAAACCGGGCCGACGGCGGCGCGGCCGCCGCGCGCCTTGTAGATGCGCTGCTCGGCGAGCGCCTCGCCCGCGGCCTTGAGGCGGCGTGTCTCGAAGAACGAAAAGCCGTAATTGAGCAGCGCCAGGCTCGCGTCCTCGCGCGCCTTCATGCTGGCGGTGCCCATGACGACCGCGACCAGGCGCATGCCGTCGCGCTTCGCCGAGGACACCAGGCAGTAGCCGGCGGCCTCGGTCATGCCGGTCTTGACGCCGTCCACGCTGGGATCGCGGGCGAGCAGGCCGTTGCGGTTCGGCTGGGTGATGTTGTTCCAGGTGAACTCGCGCTGCGAGTACCAGCGGTAGTAATCCGGGAACTCGCGGATGATCGCGCGCGTCAGGCGCGCGATGTCGGCGACCGTCATGCGGTGATCGGGACCGGGCAGGCCGGTCGAATTCTCGAAATGGCTGGCGCGCATGCCGAGCCGCTCGGCGTACTGGTTCATCAGCGAGGCAAAGCTTTCCTCGGTGCCGCCGACCGCCTCTGCCAGCGCGATGGTCGCGTCGTTGCCGCTCTGCACGATCATGCCCTGGATCAGCACCTCGACCGGAACGCGCGTGCCGACGTCCACGAAGGTGCGCGAGCCCTCGGACTTCCAGGCGCGCTCGCTGATGGGCAACTGCATGTCGAGCTTCAGCTTGCCGTCCCGGAGCGCATGGAAGACGGCGTAGGCCGTCATCAGCTTGGTGATGCTCGCGGGTTCGACGCGCGCATCGGCGTCGCGGCCGGCGAGCACGGCGCCGCTGTCCTGGTCGACCAGGATCCAGGCGGTGGCCGACAGCGCGGGCGGCGCCGGCACGGGAGGCGCCTCGGCGCGCGCGGCGGCGGCCAGGCAGCCCAGCAGGATGGCGGGAAGCAATCGCATGGTCACCTCTTCAGTCCAATGCCAGACGCGGGGAATCGACGCCGGCCGCGCGCAGGCGTTCGGTCAGCCGGTCGAACTCGGGGACGCTGCCGACCGGGCCGGCGCGCACGCGGAACAGGCGCCTGCCGTCCACGCGCGCCACGGCGACCGCGACGCCCTCGATGCCGGCCGCGCGCAGGCGGGCGGCCAGCCGCTCGGCGTTGTCCTCCTCGGCGAAAGCGCCGGCCTGGGCGTAGAACCGCCGGGCAGGGGCGGCCAGGCTCGCCGGCGGCGCGCCGGAGGCCAGGCTCCTCACTTCGACCAGCGCCGTGCCGTCGCCGATCATGCCGAGCTGCTCGGCCGCCGCGCGCGACAGGTCGATGATGCGGTTCTTCGCGAACGGCCCGCGGTCGTTCAGGCGCACGTCCACGCTGCGCCCGTTCTGCAGGTTGGTGACGCGCACCCAGGCGGGCAACGGCAGCGTCGGGTGCGCGCCCGTCATCGCGTGCATGTCGTATCGCTCGCCGGTCGCCGTGCGCTTGCCGTGGAAATCCGGGCCGTACCACGACGCGACGCCCTGCTCGACGTAGCCGGCGGCGCTCTCGAGCACCACGTAGCGCCGCCCGGCGACCTCGTAGAACGGGGGATTGCCGCTCTGCGCCCGCGGCTCGTCGCGCGGTCCCTCGCCCGCGGCATCGGGGCGCTGCGGCTGCGCGCCGCAGGCCGTGAGCGCCGCGAGCGCGAGCAGCAGCAGGCTCGGGGGCAGGGCGCGCGTCACGGCGCAGCGGGCAGCAGCGACTCGATGCGCCGGCCCAGGTCGTGCACCGCGAGCGCATACAGCACGCTGCGGTTGTAGCGCGTGATCACGCCGAAATTGTGGAAGCCGGCGCGCAGCTCGGGACCGGACTCGCCGTCCACGCGCACGAACAGCGCGGGAGCCGGGCCGGGGAGCGCGGTGTCGAAGCGCAGCCCCGCGTCGCGCAGCGCCTTCACCGTGGAGTCGGGCGCGAGCTTGCCGGGCGTGAGGCCGTCCGCGCGCGGGAACCAGAGCGCGGCGGGTTCGACCACCGGCTCGTCGCGGCGCCAGCCGTGCTCGGCGAGGTAGTTGGCGACGCTCGCGATGACGTCGTCCCAGCTGCCCCAGAGATCGCGGCGGTCGTCGCCGTCGCCGTCCACGGCGAACGCCCGGTAGCTGCGCGGCATGAACTGGGCGGAGCCCATGGCGCCCGCATAGGAACCCTGCACCGTGGCCACGTCCACCTGCTCCTCGCGCGCCAGCAGCAGGAACTGCTCCAGCTCGGCGCGGAAGTAGGCGCTGCGCGGCGGGTAGTCGAAGGCGAGCGTCGCGAGCGCATCCAGCACGCGGAAGCGGCCGGTGATGCGTCCGAAGAAGGTCTCGCAGCCGAGAATGCCGACAATCACGTGCTGGGCGACGCCGGTCTCGCGCGAGGCTGCGGCCAGCCGCGCTCGGTGCTCGATCCAGAACTCGACCCCGGCGGCGATGCGCTCCGGGGTCAGGAAGTGCCGGCGATACTGGTGCCAGGGCATCACCGCCTCGGCCGGGCGGCTCATGAGCTCGATGATGCGCGGCTGGCTCTGGGCATCCGCGATGACGCGGTCGAGCCAGGCGGCGTCGAAATCGTGCTTGCGCCTCATCTCGGCGACGAAGGCGCGCACGTCCTCGCGGCTGCCGTCGAGCGCGAGGGCCGGCGCGGCGCAGAGCGCCAGCGCGCAGGCGAACCATCGCAGCGTCCCTGTCGCGGCCATGCGGGAGGTGATCAGGATTGCCTCAACCCACGAGTTTGCGGCTGGAGTACAGCGACATGAGGATACCGAAGCCGGCCATCAGCGTCACGAACGACGTGCCGCCGTAGCTGACGAGCGGCAGCGGCACGCCGACGACCGGCAGCAGGCCCGTGACCATGCCGGCGTTCACGAATGCGTAGACGAAGAACGTCAGCGCGATGCTGCCCGCGAGCAGGCGCGCGAAGGCGTCGCGGCAGTGGGTCGCCATGTACAGGCCGCGCGCCACGATGAAGACGTAGCCCACGAGCAGCGCCACCAGACCGAGCAGGCCGAGTTCCTCGCCGATCACGGCGAAGATGAAGTCGGTCGAGCGCTCGGGCAGGAACTCGAGCTGGGCCTGCGTGCCGTTGGTCCAGCCCTTGCCGAACACGCCGCCGGAGCCGATCGCGATCTGCGACTGGATGATGTGGTATCCGGCGCCGAGCGCGTCGCTCTGCGGGTCGAGCAGGGTGAGCACGCGCTGGCGCTGGTAGTCGTGCATGAAGTGCCACAGCACCGGCACCGCGGCGCCCAGCACCGCCACCCCGGCCAGGATGAAGGCCCAGGACAGTCCCGCCATCACCAGCACGATCAGGCCGGCCGCGGTGACCAGCAGCGCCGTGCCGAGGTCCGGCTGCTCGGCGATCAGCAGCACCGGCACGACGATGATGGCGAGCACGGCCAGGACCGCGCCGACCGACGGCGGCAGCGGCCGCTGGTACAGGTACCAGGCGCACATCATGGGCACCGCGAGCTTCAGGATCTCGGAGGGCTGGAAGCGGATGACGCCGAGGTCGAGCCAGCGCTGCGCGCCCTTGCCGACGTCGCCGGCGACGGCGACCACCACCAGCAGCACGAGACCCGCGGCGTAGGCGGCCGGCGCCAGCATGCGGAAGAAATGGTCCGGCACCCGCGCCAGCGCGATCATGACCGCAAAGCCGAGGCCGAGCCGCGCGAACTGGTTGACCCACAGGGCGGTGTTGTCGCCCACGGCGCTCCACAGCACGAACATGCCGAAGGCGCTGACGGCCACCAGCGCCGCCAGCAGCACGCCGTCGAGACGCAGCGCCCGGAGCAGGCGCGCCGTCGCCGTGACGGTGCGGCGGGTGCGGGAGGCGGAGAGTTCCTCGTACATCACTCGGCCTGGGGCGCCAGGTAGGCGTCGAATACCGCCCGCGCGATGGGCGCCGCGACCGCGCTGCCGGCGCCGCCGTTCTCGACCAGCACGGCGATCACCAGCTTCGGATCCTCCGCGGGCGCGAAGGCCACGAACAGCGCGTGGTCACGCAGCCGCTCGGCGACCGTCTTCTCGTCGTAGCGCTCGGTCTGGCCCACCGAGAACACCTGCGCCGTCCCGGTCTTGCCGGCGATCGTGTAGGCGGCGCCGCGCGCGGCCCGGGCGGCGGTGCCGCGCGGGCCGCTGGTGACCGCCACCATGGCATTGACGATCGTCTCCCAGTTTTCACGGTGCGCGAGTTCGACCGGCGGCAGCTCCTGCGGCGGGCGTTCCTCGACCGCGCCGGTGGCCGGGTCGACCAGCGCCCGCACCAGGCGCGGCCGGAAGTGCCGTCCGCGCGTGGCCAGGATGGTGGTGGACTTCGCGAGCTGCAGCAGCGTCGCGGTCCAGTAGCCCTGGCCGATGCCGATGATGACGGTCTCGCCCGGGAACCAGACCTGCTGCTCGCGGCTCGAGAAGGCGCCGCGCTTCCATGCCGGCGAGGGCATGATGCCGCCACGCTCGCCGCCGATGTCGATGCCGGTCGGCTGGCCGAATCCCATGTGGGTCATGGCCTCGTGGATGCGCTCGATGCCGAGCGTGCTCGCGAGCCGGTAGAAGTAGACGTCGCAGGACTGCATCACCGCCCCTTCCATGTCCACGACGCCGTGGCCCTCGCGCTTCCAGTCGCGGAAGCGATGGCGCGAGTTCGGCAGCGAGAAGTGGCCGGGGCAGTGGATACGGTCGTGCGGGCCGACGACCTCGTATTCGAGCCCGGCCAGCGCCATGACCGGCTTGATCGTGGAGCCGGGCGGGTAGGTGCCGCGCAGCACGCGGTTGAACAGCGGCTGGTCCGGATTCTCGGTGAGCGCGAGGTAGTCGCTGCGCGAGATGCCGCGCGCAAAGCCATTCGGGTCGTAGGAGGGCAGGCTCGCGAACACCAGCACGTCGCCGTTCCAGGGATCGAGCGCGACCACGGCGCCGCGGCGCCCCGCCATCGCCTCCTCGGCGATGCGCTGCAGCTCGATGTCGATCGTCAGGCGGAGGTCGCGGCCCGCCCGGGGCTCGCGGTATTCGAGCTCGCCCTCGGCGCGCGCCAGGCCTTCGACCGGCCGGCCCTCCGCGTTGACCAGCACCTCGCGGTGGCCGCCGGTGCCCAGCAGCTGGTCCTCGTAGGCGCGCTCGACGCCGGTCTTGCCGATCACGCCGGTGCCGAAATAGCGCTCGCGGTCGACCCGCTCGAGATCGTCCTCGCTGATCGTGCCGACGTAGCCGAGCGCGTGCGCGCCGACCGGGCCGTAGGGGTAGTGGCGCGCCATGCGCGTTTCGAGGAAGACGCCCGGCAGCTCGTGGCGGTGCACGGCGTAGCGCGCCACCCCGTCATCGTCGAGCTGCAGCTGGACGGGCACTGCCTCGAAGGAGCGTCGCGACAGCACCAGCCGGCGCACGCGCGCGACGTCGTCGGGTTCGAGCAGGCCGAAGCGGCCCAGGCGCGCGAGCGTCTGCTCGAGGTCGCCCGCGCGCTCGCGCACCAGCTCGAGCTGGTAGGCGGGCGTGTTCTCCGCCAGCACGCGGCCGGCGCGGTCGTAGAGAATGCCGCGATTGGGCGGCAGCGGCTCGATGCGGGCGCGATTGCCCTGCGAGAGCTCGACGTAGTGGGCGTGCTGCAGCACCTGCAGCCAGAATGCGCGCCCTGACAGCAGCAGCACGAGCGCGGCGACCACGCCGGCGGCAACCAGCGCGCGCTGCAGGAAGACGCGCTGCTCCAGGGCGTCGTCCTTGATGCGGACCCGGCGCATCAGGGAGTCACCGGCGGGACGCGGCGCGCGCCAGCAGTCCCGTCACCAGCGGCCAGCAGGCCGCGCCGACGGGTACCGAGAGCCAGCGCCTCCAGTCGGTCACCGGGTGGCCGGCGACGCCGTCGATCCAGAACACGAGAAACTCGTTCAACCACAGCAGCGCCAGTATCACCGCGGTCTGCTGCAGCGGCGGGAAGGCGCGCACCTGCAGGCGCAGCTTCGAGGCGACGTAGGCGATGACGATGAACGCGAGCGCGTGCTGGCCGAGCAGGACGCCCTTGAACGCGTCGAGCGCGAGCCCGGCGCCCCAGGCGTAGACCAGGCCGGTGAGGCGCGGGGACAGCAGCGTGAACCAGAGCACGGTCAGCGCGACGAAGTCCGGGCGCAGCAGCTCGAACCAGCCGGGCAGCGGCACCACCGACAGCGCGAGCGCGGCCAGCGTCACCGCCGCGATGCGCCCCCATCCGAGGCTCGAACGCGTGCGCGCCATGGCTAGCGGTCCGCCGGCTGCGGCGCCGGCGCAGATTCGTCGTCGGGTCCCGGTTCCGGCTCGACCACGGCGTTGTCGAACCAGGCCAGCAGGACCTCCGGGTCGCGGTCGAGCGCGGCGAGCGGCGCGGCCTCCACCGCCAGCAGCGGCCGCGCGGGATCGCGCAGGACGTTCGTGACCTTGCCGACCGGATAGCCGGGCGGGTACACGCCGCCCAGACCCGAACTGACCAGCAGGTCGCCGGCCACGACGTCCGAGTTCTGCGGCAGGTAGGGCAGCGAGAGCAGCCCCGAGCGGCCCATGCCGTAGGCGACGGTGCGCGCGCCGGTGCGGTTCACCTGCACCGGGATCGCGTGCTCGGAATCGGTGATCAGGATGATCTCGGCGGACAACGGGCCGGCGCGCGTGACCTGCCCGTAGATGCCGTTGGCATCGAGCGCCGCCTGGCCGCGGAACACGCCGTCGCGCGTGCCCTTGTTGATGAGCACGCGCTGGCGGAATGCGTCGAGGTCGACCCGCACGATCTCCGCGACCAGGGTCCGCTGCACGACGCGGGTCGAGCTTGCGCGCATGGCGCGCAGCCGTTCGTTCTCCCGCTCGAGCGACTCGAAGCGCATCAGCTTCAGGCGCAGCACGAGGTTGTCGGAGGCGAGGCGCACGTTGTCCGCCTCGACCCGGGCGCGCGTCGCGAACGACTCGCGCATCGCGTCCCAGGCCTGCACCGGTGCCTGCACCGACCACTGTACCGGGTACACGGCCGCCGAGGCCCAGTCGCGCACCATCGCCAGGTGATGCTGGCGGTGGTCGGCGACCATCAGGCCGGCGGAGACGAGCGCGAGCAGGATCAGGCGCAGCCCGAGGGCAGGGCCGCCGAGCAGCAATGGCCGTGAATCCGGCTCGTGGTTCGTCAAGGCGGCCTCTAGCCGAGGCCGAACAGCCCCGGATGTTCCTCGGACAGTTCGAGGATCCTGCCGCCGCCGCGTGCGACGCAAGTCATCGGGTCCTCGGCGATGATCACCGGCAGGCCGGTTTCCTCCATGAGGAGCTTGTCGATGTCCTTCAGCAGCGCGCCGCCGCCCGTGAGCACGATGCCGCGTTCGGCGACGTCGGCGCCGAGCTCCGGCGGGGTCTGCTCGAGCGCCTTCTTGACCGCCTGGACGATGCCCTGCAGAGGTTCCTGCAGCGCCTCGAGGATCTCGTTCGAATTCAGGGTGAAGCTGCGCGGCACGCCTTCGGACAGGTTGCGGCCCTTGACCGAGATCTCGCGCACCTGCTGCCCCGGGTAGGCCGAGCCGATCTCGATCTTGATGCGCTCGGCAGTCGTTTCGCCGATCAGGATGCCGTAGTTGCGCCGCACGTAATTGGTGATCGCCTCGTCGAAGCGGTCGCCGCCGATGCGCACGGATTCGGCATAGACGATGCCGTTCAGCGAAATCACCGCGACCTCGGAGGTACCGCCGCCGACGTCGAGCACCATCGATCCGCGCGCCTCGTTGACGGGCAGCCCCGCGCCGACCGCCGCGGCCATCGGCTCGGGGATGACGTCCACGCGCCGCGCGCCCGCGCCCTCGGCGGATTCCTGGATGGCGCGGCGCTCCACCTGGGTCGAGCCGAAGGGCACGCAGATCAGCACGCGCGGCGACGGGCGCAGCCACCGGTTGCCGTGCACCTTGCCGATGAAGTACTGCAGCATGCGCTCGGTGTAGGTGAAGTCGGCGATGACGCCGTCCTTCATCGGGCGCACCGCGGTGATGTGGCCCGGCGTGCGGCCGATCATGCCCTTGGCCTCGCCGCCGACCGCGACGATGGTCTTGCCGCCGCGCCCGGGCTCGTCCTGGATCGCGACCACCGAAGGCTCGTTCAGTACGATGCCCTGGCCGCGCACGTAGATCAGCGTGTTGGCGGTTCCGAGGTCGATCGAAATATCGCTGGAGAAATAACCCCGGAGGCTCTTGAACATGTGCGGCTAAGTACCGGTAAAGACGACGGAACGAGGGCGGGCAGTGTAGCCTGCGGGCGCGACATTCCACAAGGCGACGTGTATGATTTCCGTCAAGTTTTTCCCTCATTTTCCTGCATCGGGGCGCTCGTGACGCTGACCCGCCGCGACGTCGAGAACATCGCGCACCTCGCCCGCCTGGAGATCTCCGAGGCGGAGCTGCCGGTCTACGTCCAGAGCCTGTCGGCGATCCTCGCCTTCGTCGAACAGTTGGCGGCGGCGCCCACCGAGGGCGTCCTGCCGATGGCCCATCCGCTCGAGGGGCAGGTCCAGCGCCTGCGTGACGACCAGGTCACGGAATCCGACCACCGCGACCACTACCAGGCCAACGCCCCGGCGGTCGAGGCCGGGCTCTACCTGGTCCCCCGGGTGATCGAATGAACCCGCACCACGCCACCGCCGCCGAGCTCGGGCGCGGGTTGCGCACACGGCAGTTCTCCAGCGTCGAGGTGACGCAGTACTTCCTGGACCGGATTCACGAGACCCACGGCGCCCTGAACGCCTTCGTCACGGTGACGGCGGAGCGGGCGCTGGCGGACGCGAAGCGCGCGGACGCGCTGATCGCGCAGGGCGGGGGCGGCCCGCTCACCGGCGTGCCGGTCGCGCACAAGGACATCTTCTGCACCGACGGCATCCTCACCTCCTGTGGTTCGCGCATGCTCGCGAACTTCGTCGCGCCCTACGACGCGACGGTGGTCGAGCGCCTGGCCGCCGCCGGCATGGTGCTGCTCGGCAAGACCAACATGGACGAGTTCGCGATGGGCTCGTCGAACGAGACCAGCTTCTACGGGCCGGTGCGCAATCCCTGGGACGGCAGCAAGGTGCCGGGCGGCTCCTCCGGCGGTTCGGCCGCGGCGGTCGCGGCGCGGCTCGCGCCGGTCGCGACCGGCACCGACACCGGCGGCTCGATCCGCCAGCCCGCGGCGCTCACCGGACTCACGGGACTCAAGCCGACTTACGGCCGCGTGTCGCGCTACGGGATGATCGCGTTCGCATCCAGCCTCGACCAGGCCGGCGTGCTCGCGCAGTCGGCCGAGGACGCGGCGCTCGTGCTCGGGGCGATGGCGGGCTTCGACGAGCGCGATTCCACCAGCGTGGACGCGCCCGTCCCCGATTACGCGGCCGCGCTCGACCGCCCGGTCAAGGGCCTGCGCATCGGCATCACCCGCGAATTCTTCGGCGAGGGACTGGAGGCCGGCACCAGCGCCGCGGTGCGCGCCGCGCTCGACGGATTCCGCGCGATGGGGGCCGAACTGCGCGAGGTCAGCCTGCCGAACCTGCCGCTGTCGGTGCCGACCTACTACGTGGTCGCGCCGGCGGAGTGCTCCTCCAACCTCTCGCGCTACGACGGCGTGCGCTTCGGCCACCGTTGCCGCGACCCGAAGGACTTGATGGACCTCTACCGGCGCACCCGCGGCGAAGGCTTCGGCGCCGAGGTCAAGCGGCGCATCATGACCGGCACCTACGTGCTGTCGGCCGGCTACTACGATGCCTACTACCTGAAGGCGCAGAAGGTCCGCAGCCTCATCAACGACGATTTCCGGCGCGCGTTCTCGCAGGTGGACGTGCTCATGGGGCCGACCACGCCGACGCCGGCCTTCCCGCTCGGCGCCAAGACCAGCGACCCGATCACGATGTACCTGAACGACATCTACACCATCGGCGCCAATCTCGCGGGACTGCCCGCGATCTCCGCGCCCTGCGGCCTGGTGGACGGATTGCCCGTCGGGCTGCAGATCATCGGGCCGCACTTCTCGGAACAGCGGCTGCTGGCCGCTGCGCATGCCTGGCAACGCGAGACCGACTGGCACCGGCGCCTGCCGCCGCTGTACGCCTGAGGCGCCCATGGCGACCGAGTGGGAAACCGTCATCGGCCTGGAGATCCACGCGCAGCTGGCGACGCGGTCCAAGATCTTCTCGGGCTCCGCCACCGCGTACGGCGCGCTGCCGAACGTGCAGGCGAACCTGGTGGACCTCGGCTACCCGGGCGTGCTGCCGGTGCTGAACCGCGAGGCGGTGCGCATGGCGGCCAGGTTCGGCCTCGCGATCAACGCCACCATCGCGCGCCGCTCGGTGTTCGCGCGCAAGAACTACTTCTACCCCGACCTGCCCAAGGGCTACCAGATCAGCCAGTACGAGCAGCCGATCGTGGCAGATGGCGAGGTCGAGATCGTGCTGGAGGACGGTTCCCGGAAGACCGTCGGCGTGACGCGCGCGCACCTCGAGGAGGACGCGGGCAAGTCGATCCACGAGGGCCTCGGCAGCTCGTCGGGCATCGACCTGAACCGCGCCGGCACGCCGCTGCTCGAGATCGTCTCGGAACCGGACCTGCGCTCGGCGCGCGAGGCCATCGCGTACATGAAGAAGATCCACACGCTGGTGCGCTACCTCGGGATCTGCGACGGCAACATGCAGGAGGGCTCGTTCCGCTGCGACGCGAATGTGTCCGTGCGCCACAAGGGCCGGCACGAGTACGGCACGCGCTGCGAGATCAAGAACCTGAATTCCTTCCGCTTTGTCGAGCGCGCGATCAACTACGAGGTCGCGCGCCAGATCGAGCTGATCGACGGCGGCGGCAGCGTGGTCCAGGAGACGCGGCTGTACGACCCGGACCGGCACGAGACGCGCTCGATGCGCTCGAAGGAGGAGGCCAACGACTACCGCTACTTCCCCGACCCCGACCTGCTGCCGCTGGCGCTCGACGAGGCCTTCATCGAGGAGGTGCGCGGGTCGCTGCCGGAGCTGCCGGACGCGAAGGCTGCGCGCTTCGCGCGCGAACACGGCCTCTCGGCTTACGACGCCGGCGTGCTGACCGCGAGCCGGGAGCTCGCGGCGTACTACGAGGACGTCGCAACCGGGGCGGGCGGCGAGTGGAAGCTGGCGGCGAACTGGGTCATGGGCGAGCTGTCCGGGTTCCTGAACCGCGACGGCGTCGAGATCGGCGAGTCGCCGGTGACGGCGGCCGCGCTCGCGGGCCTGCTGCGCCGCATCCAGGACGGCACCATCTCCGGAAAGATGGCCAAGGAGGTGTTCGAGGCGATGTGGGACGGGCAGGCGGAAGCTGATGCGGTCATTGCGGCGAAGGGCCTGCGCCAGATCACGGACACCTCGGCGATCGAGCAGGCCATCGCGCAGGTGATGGCGGCGAATCCCGCGCAGCTTGCCGACTACCGCTCGGGCAAGGACAAGCTGTTCGGCTTCTTCGTCGGGCAGGTCATGAAGGCGACCGCCGGCAAGGCGAATCCCGCGCAGGTCAACGAGCTGCTGCGCAAGATGCTGGCGGGATGAGCGGGGACCTGCTGCACCGCTTCCTGTTCGAGGAGCTCCCGGTCCGCGGCCACCTCGTGCGACTCGACGCGAGCTGGCGTGCGGCCGTCGAGCACCACGAGTACCCGCGCCCGGTGGCGGACGCGCTCGGCGAGGCGATGGCGGCGTCCGTGCTGCTGGCGGGCGCGCTGAAGTTCGAGGGCCGGCTGTCGCTGCAGCTCGAGAGCCCGGGGCCGCTCAAGCTGCTGCTCGCGCAGTGCACGCACCGCCACGCGATCCGCGGCGTCGCGCGTCACGACGCGGCCGCGCTCGACCCTGCCGGGGCGGCCGGCCTGTTCGGCAGTGGCCAGCTCGCGGTCACGATCGAGCAGCCCGAGGGGGACCGGTACCAGGGCATGGTGCCGCTCTCCGGCCTGCCGCTGGCGGGGAGCCTCGAGCAGTACTTCGAGCGTTCCGAGCAGCTGCCGTCGCGGCTGGTGCTGGCCGCGACGCCGGAGCGTGCCGCCGGCCTGCTGCTGCAGCGCGTGGCGGTCGGCGACGAGGGTGCGCGCGAGTCGGCGGACGACGCCTGGACCCGGATCGGGCTGCTGGCGGCGACGCTCTCGCCTGCGGAGCTGCTCGAGACGCCTTGCCGGGAGCTGCTCGGCAAGCTGTTCCCCGAGGACGACATCCGCCTGTTCGAGGGTTCGCCGGTCTGGTTCCAGTGCAGCTGCTCGCGCGAGCGCGTGGCGGGCATCCTGCAGGCGCTGGGCGGCGAAGAAGTCACCGCGCTGCTCGCCGAGCGCGGCGACGTCGAGGTGCGCTGCGAGTTCTGCAACCGCGCCTGGCGCTTCGACGCGGTGGACGTGGCGGGACTGTTCTCCACGGCCTCGCCGCAGCAGGCGCCGCCCGGCATCCACTAGCGCCGCCGCTCCGGGATCACGGCGGGCGCACGGTATACTCGACCGGATGCGCGACCGCCCTCCGGTCCAGGTGTCGTTCGAGTTCTTCCCGCCCAATGACGAGGCCATGGAGCGCACGCTCTGGGCCTCGATCGAGCGGCTGGCGCCGCTCGCGCCGCGCTTCGTCTCGGTGACCTACGGCGCCGACGGCACGACCCGTGACCGCACCCACCGCGTGGTTGCGCGCGTGCTGCGCGAGACCAGCCTGACCGCGGCGCCGCACCTCACCTGCATCGGCGCCGGACGCGAGGAGATCCTGGGCGTCGCGCGCCGTTACTGGGAACTCGGCGTGCGCCACATCGTCGCGCTGCGCGGCGATCCGCCCGCCGGCGGCCGCTACCGGCCGCACGCCGACGGCTTCGCGCATGCCTCGGAGCTGGTCGCCGGCCTGCGCGGCGTCGCCGACTTCGAGATCTCGGTCGCCGCCTTCCCGGAGACCCACCCGGAGGCGCCCTCGCGCGAGGCCGACCTCGACAATCTGCAGCGCAAGATCGACGCCGGCGCGGCGCGCGCGATCACGCAATTCTTCTTCGACACGGATCTCTACCTGCGCTTCCGCGACGACTGCGCGAGCCGCGGCATCCGCGCGCCCATCGTGCCGGGCATCCTGCCGATCACGCGCTTCCCGCAGCTCGCGCGCTTCGCCGCGCGCTGCGGCGCGTCGGTGCCGGACTGGCTGGTCGAGCGCTTCGAGGGGCTCGACGACGACCCGGAGACGCGCAAGATGATCGCGGCCTCGGTTGCGATCGAGCAGGTCGCGCGCCTGCGCCGCGAGGGCGTCGACGAGTTCCATTTCTACACGCTGAACCGCGCCGAGCTGGCGTATGCCATCTGCCATGCGCTCGGGATCCGTGCCCGATGAGCCGCGCGGACCGCATCGCCGGGCTCAGGCGCGCGCTCGCCGAGCGCATCCTGGTCCTCGACGGCGCAATGGGCACGATGTTCCAGCGCGCCGCGCTCGACGGCTCCGACTATCGCGGCCGGCGCTTCGCGCAGTGGCCGCGCGAGCTCAAGGGCGCCAACGACCTGCTGTCGCTGACGCGCCCGGAACTGGTGGGCGCGATCCACCGCGAGTACCTGGACGCCGGCGCCGACATCATCGAGACCAACACCTTCAACGCCAGCGCGCCGTCGCTCGCCGACTACGGCCTCGAGGAGTACGTGGGCGAGATCAACCTGGAGTCCGCGCGCATCGCGCGGCGCGCGGCGGACCAGGCGTTCGCGCGCGACGGGCGCCTGCGCTGGGTCGCGGGCGCGCTCGGGCCGACCAGCCGCACCGCCTCGCTCTCGCCCGACGTCAACGATCCCGGCTTCCGCAACACGAGCTTCGAGGCGCTGCGGGAGACCTATGGCGCGGCGGCGCGCGCGCTGATCGAGGGCGGCGCGGACCTGCTCGTGGTCGAGACCGTGTTCGACACCCTGAACGCGAAGGCGGCGCTCTATGCAATCGCCGAGGTCTTCGAGGAGCTCGGCGAGGAACTGCCGCTGGTGGTCTCGGGCACGATCACCGACGCCTCCGGCCGCACGCTCTCGGGCCAGACGGTCGAGGCATTCTGGAACTCGGTGCGGCACGCCCGCCCGCTCGCGGTCGGTCTCAACTGCGCGCTGGGCGCGAGGCAGCTGCGCCCGCACGTCGAGGAGATGTCGCGCATCGCGGACTGCTTCGTCAGCGCCTACCCGAACGCCGGCCTGCCGAATGCCTTCGGCGACTACGACGAGGCCGCCTGCGAGACGGCGGCGCAGCTCGGCGAGTGGGCGCAGGCCGGGATCGTCAACATCGTCGGCGGCTGCTGCGGCACGACGCCCGAGCACATCGCCGCGATCGCGCAGGCGGTCGCCGGCCTTGCGCCGCGCCGGCCGGCGTCGCCGCCGCGGCGCTGCCGCCTGTCCGGCCTCGAGGCGCTCAACATCGAGCCCGAGATGCTGTTCGTCAACGTCGGCGAGCGCACCAACGTCACGGGCTCGGCGAAATTCCGCAAGCTGATCGAGGCCGACGACTACGCCGCGGCGCTCGCCATCGCGCGCGACCAGGTGGCGAACGGCGCGCAGCTGATCGACGTCAACATGGACGAGGGCATGCTCGACTCGCAGGCCGCGATGGTGAAGTTCCTGAACCTGGCGGCGTCCGAACCCGACATCGCGCGCGTGCCGGTCATGATCGACTCCTCGAAGTGGTCGGTCATCGAAGCCGGCCTGCGCTGCCTGCAGGGCAGGGGCGTGGTCAATTCGATCTCGCTCAAGGAGGGCGAGGGCCCGTTCCTGGCGCAGGCGAAGCTGGTGCGCCGCTACGGGGCGGCGGCGGTGGTGATGGCCTTCGACGAGCAGGGCCAGGCCGACACGGTCGAGCGCAAGGTCGCGATCTGCGAGCGCGCCTGGCGGCTGCTGACGGAGCACGCCGGCTTCGCGGCCGAGGACATCATCTTCGACGCCAACATTTTCGCGGTGGCGACCGGCATCGAGGAGCACGCCGGCTACGGGCGCGCCTTCATCGAGGCGGTACGGCTGATCAAGGAGCGCTGCCCGGGGTCGCTGACGAGCGGCGGGGTCAGCAACGTGTCGTTCGCCTTCCGCGGCAACGACACGGTGCGGGAGGCGATGCACGCCGTGTTCCTGTTCCACGCGATCCGCGCCGGGCTCGACATGGGCATCGTCAACGCCGGCCAGCTCGGCATCTACGAGGAGATTCCGGCGGACCTGCGCGAGCGGGTCGAGGACGTGATCCTGAACCGGCGGCCGGACGCGACCGAACGGCTGCTCGAGATCGCCGCGCGTTACCGCGGCGCCGCCGCGGAGCGGCGCGGCGAGGACCTCGGCTGGCGCGACCGGCCGGTGCACGAGCGCCTGGCGCACGCGCTCGTGAAGGGCATCGACGAATTCATCATCGATGACGTGGAAGAGGCGCGCAAGGCGGCCGAGCGGCCGCTGGACGTGATCGAAGGCCCGCTGATGGACGGCATGAACGTGGTCGGCGACCTGTTCGGCGCCGGCAAGATGTTCCTGCCGCAGGTCGTCAAGTCCGCGCGCGTGATGAAGCGCGCCGTCGCGCACCTGGTGCCCTACATCGAACAGCAGCAGGGCGGGACACGCGCGACCAACGGCCGGATCGTCATGGCGACCGTCAAGGGTGACGTGCACGACATCGGCAAGAACATCGTCGGCGTCGTGCTCCAGTGCAACAACTTCGAGGTCCTGGACCTCGGCGTGATGGTGCCGGCGGAGCGCATCCTCGAGACGGCGCGCGAGAAGTCCGCGGACATGATCGGCCTCTCGGGGCTGATCACGCCGTCGCTGGACGAAATGGTGCACGTCGCGCACGAGATGCAGCGCCAGGGCTTCACGATCCCGCTGCTGATCGGCGGCGCGACCACCTCGCCGGCACACACCTCGGTGCGCATCGAGCCCGAGTACCGCCACGGCGTGGTGTACGTGAAGGACGCCTCGCGCTCGGTCGGCGTGTGCCAGGCGCTGGCGCAGCCGGAGTCGCGCGCGGCGTTCTTCGAGCGCACGCGCGCGGAGCACGCGACCCGGCGCGAACAGCACGCCGGGCGGCGCCGGCGCCCGCAGGGGCTGCCGCTCGAGGAGGCGCGCGCCCGGCGCCTGGCGCCGGACTGGAGCGCCTACCGGCCGCCGCGGCCGCGCTTCACCGGCGCGCAGTCGCTGCCGGAGATCGCGCTCGCCGACCTGCTGCGTTACATCGACTGGATGCCGTTCTTCAATGCCTGGGAGTTCTCCGGCAAGTTCCCGGACATCCTGCGCGACCCGGTCCGCGGGCCGGCCGCGACCGCGCTCTGGCAGGACGCGCAGCGCATGCTGGAGACGCTGGTGCGCGAGCGCTGGCTCACGGCGCGCGCCGTGCTCGGGTTCTTCCCGGCGGCCGCGTCGGGCGACGACATCGAGGTCTATGCCGGCGCGGACCGCGGCGAGCGGATCGCCACGCTGCACCACCTGCGCCAGCAGAAGGTGAAGCCCGCCGGCCAGCCGCAGCTGTGCCTCGCGGACTACGTCGCGCCGCGCGACGCAGGCGTCGCGGACTTCATCGGCGCCTTCGCGGTGACCGCGGGCATCGGCATCGAACCGCAGGTTGCGCGCTTCGAGGCCGCGCACGACGACTATTCGGCGATCCTGCTGAAGGCGCTCGCGGACCGCCTCGCCGAGGCCGGCGCCGAGATGCTGCACGAACGCGTGCGGCGCGAGCTCTGGGGCTACGCGCCCGCGGAGCGGCTTTCCAGCGAGCAGCTGGTGCGCGAGGAGTACCGCGGCATCCGGCCCGCGCCCGGCTACCCGGCCTGCCCGGACCATACCGAGAAGGCCGCGCTCTGGCGCCTGCTGGACGCCGAGGCGGCGACCGGCATCCGGCTCACGGAGTCCTTCGCGATGCTCCCGGCGGCATCGGTGAGCGGCTGGTACTTCTCGCACCCCGATGCCCGCTATTTCGCCGTCGGGCCGATCGGCATGGACCAGGTCGAGGACTACGCCCGCCGCAAGGGCATCCCGCCCGCCGAGGCGCGCCGGTGGCTTGCGCCCAACCTGGCCCGCGACGAGGCCGACGCCGCCTGAGGCGCGGCGAGTCGAGCCGCGCCTGAGACGAATGGTCCTCGCGCGGCGGCGTCCGTCCTTATGATGGGCGAGTCATGAGCATTCGCCTCACCGTCAACGGCGTCGAGCGCGAATTCGGCGGCGACGGCGACATGCCGCTGCTCTGGTACCTGCGCGACCACGCCCGCCTCACCGGCACCAAGTACGGCTGCGGCGGCGGCTTCTGCGGCGCCTGCACCGTGCTGGTGGACGGGCAGCCGCAGCGGTCCTGCCTGCTGCCGGTCGCGGCGCTCGCCGGCCGCGCGGTCCTCACCATCGAGGGCCTCGGCGGTTCCGGGCTGCACGCCGTGCAGCAGGCCTGGATCGAGGAGGACGTCGCGCAGTGCGGCTATTGCCAGGCCGGCCAGATCCTGGCGGCGGCGGCGCTGCTCGAGCGCAAGCCGGATCCGTCGCCCGAGGACATCGACACGATCGGCAATTACTGCCGCTGCGGCACCTACGTGCGCATCCGCAAGGCGATCGCGCGCGCGGCGCGGGAGCTGAAGAAATGAGCGCGCCGCAGGCCGCGATCTCGCGCCGGACCTTCCTGCAGTCGTCGCTGACGGCATCGGGCGGGCTGCTGCTGCAGCCGGTGCTGTCGCGGGCCGCATTCGCGCAGGATGCGCCCGCGGCGCCCAACCCGATCGGCCTGTACCTGCGCATCGAGCGCGACAACCGCGTGTTCATCGGCGCGCGCGGCGCCGAGATCGGGCAGGGCGTCAAGACTTCCTTGCCGATGATCATCGCCGACGAGCTGGACGCGGCCTGGGCGGACGTCACCGTGGAGCAGCTGCCGCTCGGCATCGACTTCTCCGGCCCGACGCCGCAATGGAAGTACGGCCCGCAGGGTGCGGGCGGCAGCACCAGCATCCCGGACGCCTGGGCGGACCTGCGACAGGTCGGCGCCCAGGCGCGCGCGCTGATGCGCCGGGCGGCCGCGGCGCGCTGGGGCGTCGCGCCGGATGCCGTCGGCACGCGCGACGGGCACGCGCTGCACCCGGACGGCCGGCGCCTGTCCTACGGCGAGCTCGCGGCCGCGGCCGCGGCGCTGCCGATGGCGGCGGAGCCGGCCACGCCGAAGCCGCGCGGCGAATACCGCATCATCGGCCGCCCGCAGAGGGTCGTGGATGCGCCCGAGATCGTCACCGGCCGCGCGCGTTACGGCATCGACGTGTACGAGCCGGGCGCCTGCACCGCGGTCGTGCTGCGCTGCCCGTACTTCGACGGCGACCTCGCGCGCTACGACGATCGCGCGGCGCGGGCGGTCCCCGGCGTGCGCGCGGTGGTCGTCGTCCCCGGCCCGAAGCCGGGCGAGCCGCTGACGGCGAACCTCGCGACCGGCATCGCGGTAGTGGCGGACGACACCTGGTCCGCGCTCAAGGGCCGCGAGGCGCTCGAGGTCGAATGGACGCATGGGCCTCACTCCGCCGAGACCAGCACCGCGCTCGATGCCCAGTGCGGCGAGCTGCTCGCGCGCCGGGGGCAGATCGTGCGCGACGACGGCGATTTCAGCGCGGCGCGCGCGGGGGCGGCGCGCGTGGTCAGCGCGCGCTATCGCGTGCCGTTCGTGAGCCATGCGCCGCTCGAGCCGGAGAACTGCTTCGTGCACGTGATGGCGGACCGCGCCCGCGTCATCGGGCCGTTCCAGCAGCCCGCGGGTGCGCAGCGCGCGGTCAACCTGGTGACCGGCATCCCGCGGCCGGCGATCGCGGTCGAGATGACGCGCTCGGGCGGCGGCTTCGGGCGCAAGCTCACCAACGACTTCGTCGCCGAGGCGGCCCTGATCTCGAAGGCGACGGGCCTGCCGATCAAGCTGATGTGGACGCGCTCGGACGACCTGCAGCACGACTTCTTCCGCCCGTTCGGGCATCACGAACTGGTCGCGGCGCTCGACGCCGCCGGCGCCGTGTCCGGCTGGACCCACCGCCTGGCGAGCGCCTCGAAGTACTACCGCCGCCCGAACGTGAAGCCCGAGGACCTGTGGACGGCCGAGTTGTACCCGGACGACTTCCCGGCGCGCCTGGTGCCGAACTACCGGCTGGAGTGGCACGCGGTGTCGAGCGGCATCCCGCGCGGATCCTGGCGCGCGCCGGCGCATACCGCGAATGCCTTCGTGGTGCAGAGCTTCCTCGACGAGGTGGCGGAGGCCTCGGGCCAGGATCCGCTGGCGCTGCGGCTCGCGATGCTGGGCGCCGACCGCGAGTTCGACTACGCGCAGCACGGCGGGCCGAAGTTCAGCACCGGGCGGCTGCGCACGGTGCTCGAGCGGGTCGCCGCCGCGATCGGCTGGGGACGCGCGCTGCCGAAGGGCCGCGGCATCGGCCTCGCAGCGCACTTCACCTTCGGCGGCTATGCCGCGCACGCGATCGAGGTCGAGGTCTCGGCGCGCGGCGAACTGGCGTTCCGGCGCGTGGTCTGCGCCATCGACTGCGGCCAGCCGGTGAACCCGCTCGGCATCGAGGCGCAAATGCAGGGCGGCACGATCGACGGCCTGTCCACCGCGCTCAACCTCGAGATCACGATCCGGGACGGGCGCGTCGAGCAGTCGAACTTCGACGGCTACCCGCTCGCGACCCTGGCGCAGATGCCGCGCGACATCGAGGTGATCGTCGTCGACTCGGCGGAATCGCCGGCCGGCTGCGGCGAGATGGGCATCCCGACTGCGGCGCCCGCGCTCATGAACGCGATCCACGCCGCCTGCGGCGTGCGCATCCGCAGCCTGCCGCTGAGCGACCAGCTCCGCCAGGCGCTGCGAAGCGCCTGACCGCTTACTTCAGCTCAATCTGCCTTTCGAGCCGGTTCATCTGCCACAGGATCCAGTCCTGGCGCTGGCGCAGGTAAGGCGAGGGGTTCGCGGCGCGAAAGCGCTTCGGATTCGGCAGCACTGCCGCGAGCAGCGCGGCTTCCGGCCGATTGAGGTCCGCGGCGGGCTTGCGGAAATAGCGCCGGCTCGCCGCCTCGACGCCCCAGACGCCGCGCCCGAACTCCGCGCTGTTGAGGTACACCTCGAGGATGCGCCGCTTCGGCCACAGGGTCTCGATGCACAGCGTGAACCAGGCCTCGAGTCCCTTGCGCGGCCAGCTCTGGCCCGGCCACAGGAACAGGTTCTTCGCGACCTGCTGGCTGATGGTGCTGGCGCCGCGCAGCCGGCGACCGCGGCTGGCGTCGGTGAGCGCCTGGTCGATGGCCTCGAAGTCGAAGCCGCCGTGCTCGAGGAACTTCTGGTCCTCGGCGGCGATGACCGCGACCGCCGCGTGGCGCGAGATCTGCTCCCAGGGCACCCAGTCGTGCCGCCGCGGGCGGTCGTCGTCCTGCAGCATGAACGCGGTCACGGGCACCGGCACGAAGCGGAATACCGCGACCGCGGCGATGCTGCCGAGCGCGAACAGGGCCAGCGCCAGCGCCGCCCCGCGCGCGAGCCGCACGGGCCAGGACCGCCGCTTCACCGGGATTTCCGCGCGGTCAGACGCCGCTCGCGCGCCGCACCAGCTTGATGACGACCGGCTCGAGCGGGACGTCGTCGTGGCCGCCGCGCCGCCCGGTCCTGACCGCGGCGATCTTGTCCACGACGTCGATGCCGCCGGCAACGCGCCCGAACACGGCGTAGCCGTAGTTGCCCGGGCGGTGGTCGAGGAAGGCGTTGTCCACGAGGTTGATGAAGAACTGCGCGGTCGCGCTGTGGATGTCGTTGGTGCGCGCCATCGCGATCGCGCCGCGCCGGTTGCGCAGGCCGTTGTCGGCCTCGTTGGTGATCGGCTCGTGCGCCGGCTTCTGCTCCATCCCGGCCGTGTAGCCGCCGCCCTGGATCATGAAGCCCGGGATCACGCGGTGGAAGATCGTGCCGTCGAAATGGCCTTCGTCCACGTAGCGCAGGAAGTTTCTGCAGCTGATCGGCGCCGATTCCGCGTCGAGTTCCACCGTGAAGTCGCCGAGCGTGGTCTCGAACCTGATCATCGCGTTCACTCCTGCCGGCCGGATGCCGATTCTAATGTGTCCGGCGCGGTCCTGCCCCGGGTCGCGCGCGGCAGCCCGGCGAGGTCGCGGTGCGTGGCGATGTTCACGAAGCCGGCGGCCGACATCATTTCGCGGACCGCGGCGTCCTGCGTCGCGCCATGCTCGACGACCAGCGAGCCGCCCGGCCGCAGCGCGCCGGGCGCCCCGGCGCAGAGCCGCGCGAGCGCCTCCAGGCCGCTGGGGCCCGCGACCAGCGCCGCGCGCGGCTCGCGGGCGAGCGCCCCCAGGGCGGGGTCATGCTCCGCGAGGTAGGGCGGGTTCGCCGCGACCAGGTCGAAGCGCTCGCCGGCCACCGGGTCGAACCAGGACCCGCGCCGGAACCGGACGTTGGCGATACCGAGGCGCGCGGCGTTGCCGGTGGCGACCGCGAGCGCCCCCGCACTCCGGTCCACGGCGGTCACGGCCGCGTCCGGGCGCTCGCGCGCGATCGCGAGCGCGATCGCCCCGCTGCCGGTGCCGAGATCGAGCGCCGCGGGCCGCGCGACGCCGGCCAGCGCGGCGAGCGCCAGCTCGACCACGAGCTCGGTCTCCGGTCGCGGCACCAGCACCTCCGGCGTGACGGCGAGATCCAGCGACCAGAACTCCTTGTGGCCGGTCAGGTACGCGACCGGCTCGCCGCGCAGCCGGCGCCCGGCGAGCGCCTCGAGTTCGGCCGCCTGCTGCGGCGACAGGGGGCGGTCGGGCTCCGCCGCGAGCGCGGCACGGCTCGCGCCCGTGACATGCGCCAGCAGCAGTGCGGCGTCGAGCGCGGGACTCCCGGAGACGGGCGCCAGGCGGCGCGTGAGCGCCGCCAGGGTCTCCCCCGCGCGCGTCATTCGAGCGCGGCGAGTTCCTCGGCCCGGTGCTCGCGCGCCAGCGCGTCGATCACCTCGTCGAGGTCGCCGTCGATGATCGCGTCGAGACGGTACAGCGTCAGGTCGACGCGGTGGTCGGTGAGCCGGCCCTGCGGGAAGTTGTAGGTGCGGATGCGCTCCGAGCGGTCGCCGGTTCC
Source organism: Steroidobacteraceae bacterium (assembly GCA_035720205.1). Classification (GTDB taxonomy): domain Bacteria; phylum Pseudomonadota; class Gammaproteobacteria; order Steroidobacterales; family Steroidobacteraceae; genus SCUD01. The sequence goes on from DASTOQ010000081.1 coordinate 55,133, forward strand.
GACCTGCAGGCGCCGCGTGCGCGCCCGGGTGGCGGCGGCGCGCTCGCGCTCCGCGGCCAGCAGCTTCGCGCGCAGCAGCGCCATCGCCCGTGCGCGGTTCTTGTGCTGCGAACGCTCGTCCTGGCACTCGACCACGATGCCGGTCGGCAGGTGCGTGACGCGCACGGCCGAGTCGGTCTTGTTGACGTGCTGGCCGCCGGCGCCCGAGGCGCGGTAGGTGTCCACCCGCAGGTCCGCCGGGTTCACGGCGACGCTCTCGACCTCGGCGACCTCCGGCAGTACCGCGACCGTGCAGGTCGAGGTGTGGATGCGTCCCTGCGCCTCGGTCTCTGGCACGCGCTGCACGCGGTGCGTGCCGGACTCGAACTTCAGCCGCGCGTAGACCTCGCGGCCCGCGACGCGGCTGACGACCTCGCGGTAGCCGCCATGCTCGCCGCGGCTTTCCGACAGCAACTCGACCGTCCAGCCGCGCCGCTCCGCGTAGCGCGAGTACATCCGGAACAGGTTGCCGGCGAACAGCGCCGCCTCGTCGCCGCCCGCGGCGGCGCGGATCTCGAGGAACACGTTGTGGCCGTCGAGCGGGTCCTCGGGCACCAGCAGGTCCTGCAGCGCCGCCTCGTCGGCGGCGATCGCGCGCTCGAGCTCGCCGATCTCGACGCGCGCCAGTTCGCGTACGCCGGCGTCGGCGTCGGCCGCCATCGCCCCCGCGGCCTCGAGCTGGCGTTCGCGTTCCTGCAGCCGGGCCAGGCCACGCGCGACCGGGTCGAGGCGGGCGAACTCCAGCGACAGCTCGCGAAAGCGGTCCGAGCGCCCGAGCAGCTGCGGGTCGGCGAGCAGGCGCTCGACCTCGGCGTGCCGGTCGGCGACCTGCTCGAGCCGCCGGCGCAGCGCGTCCTTCACCGGTCCTCCCGCTCCGTGCGGAACAGCCGCGCGGCGGCCAGCGCGAGCGCGGTGTCGCCGCTCTCGGCCGCATCGCGCAGCGCGGTGGACGGCGCGTGCAGCAGGCGGTTGGTCAGCGTGCCGGCCAGGAACTCGAGCACCTCGCCGGGCGGCTGGCCTGCGGCCAGCATGCGGCGGGCCTGCTCGAGGGTCTGCGCGCGCACGACCTCGGCATGGTTGCGCAGCTCGCGGATCATCGGCACCGCATCCTGGACGCGCAGCCCCGCCATGAAGCGCGCCGCGTCGTGCTGGATGATGCGGCCAGCCTCGGCCGCCTCTTCCCGGCGCGCCTTCAGGTTGACGTCGACGACCTGCCGCAGGTCGTCGATGGTGTAGAGGTAGACGTCCTCGAGTCCCGCGACCGCCGGTTCGATGTCGCGCGGCACCGCGATGTCGAGCATGAACATGGGGCGGTGCCGGCGCGCCCTGAGCGCCGCCTCCACGGCCGGCAGCCTGATCACGAATCCAGGCCGCGCCGTCGAGGAGATCACGATGTCCGCCTGCGGCAGGTGCGTCTCGATCGCGTCCAGCAGGATCGCGGAGGCCTGCAGGCCTTCCGCGATGCGCTCCGCGCGCGCGAGGCTGCGGTTCGCGATCACCAGCCGGCCGATGCGCTGCGCATGCAGGTGCCGTGCGGACAGCTCGATCATCTCGCCCGCGCCGACCAGCAGCGCCGTATGGCGCTCGAAATTCGCGAAGATCCTCCGTGCGAGCTGGACGCCGGCCGAGGCGACCGACACCGCATTCGCGCCGATCGCGGTCTCGGTGCGCACCTGCTTCGCCACGGCGAAGGTCTGCTGGAACAGGCGGTTCAGCAGCGGCCCGGCGGTGCCCGCCTGCTGCGCCGCGCGGTAGGCGTCCTTGAGCTGGCCGAGGATCTGCGGCTCGCCGAGGACCATCGAATCGAGCCCGGCCGCGACCGAGAACACGTGCCGCACCGCCGCCTCGCCCTCGATCCGGTACAGGCAGTCGGCGAGCGGCAGGCCCGACTCGGCGACCAGCCACGTTGCAGGCGCGGCGGTGCCGTCGGCGGCCGCGCAATAGAGCTCGGTGCGATTGCAGGTCGAAACGATGGCCGCTTCCTCCACGCCGGGCAGCGCACGGAGCGCCGCCAGCGCCTGTGGCAGGCGCGCGGCGTCGAAGACGATGCGCTCGCGCACTTCGACGGGCGCGGTGCGATGGCTCAGTCCGACGACGAGGAGCGACATGATGGGCCGGCAGCGGAAACCCGGCGGATTGTCCGGTAACGTCCACGGCAGCACAAGCGCTGCGATATAGTGCCGCGATGCCCTCCCTGATGCGCCTTGTCGCCGCGATGCTGCTGTGGACCGGCGGCGTCCAGGCGCAGGCGTCGCTCGCGCGCTGCGGCGGGGACGCCTGGGAGCTCGCGGCCGCGGCGGAGCGCGCGCTGCTGCGCGGCGACTGGCCGGGATCGGCCCGCCTCTACGGCTGCGCCGCCGCGGGCAGCGAGGACCCGGCGCTCGCCGAGCGTGCCACGCGCACGGCCTTCGAGAACGGGCAGTATCGCGAGGCCGTGCGGCAGGCGCGCCGCTGGCTCGCGATCCAGCCCGCGAGCGAGTCCGCCCGGCGCCACCTCGCGACCGGCCTGCTGCGCCTGTACGACGACGCGGGCGCCGCCGCCGAGTTCGAGCAGCTGCTCGCGACCGCCTACGACGACCGTGCCCGGGGCTCCATGGTCCTGCTCGGCATCCTGGCGGACGAAGGCAACGAGACCGGCGCGGCGCGCGTGATGGAGCGCCTCGCCGCGGCCCATGCAGACGTGGCGGAGGCGCAGTACGCCGCGAGCGTGCTGTGGGAGCGCGCCGAAGACGGCGGCCGCGCGCTGGCGGCGGCGCGGCGCGCGATCGCGCTGCGCCAGGACTGGCGCCTGGCGGAGCTCGCGGAAGTGCGCGCGCTGGCGGCGCGCGGCGAGCGCGCGGCGGCGCTCGAGCGCGTGGCGACGCTCGCGGCCGATGGCGACCTCTACACGAAGATCAGCCAGGCCTGGCTCCTGCTCGGCGCCGATCGCCGCGACGAGGCGGCCGCGATCTTCGAGGAGCTGCGCCGCGCCGGCGGCCCCGCGACCGGCGACGCGATCGCGGGACTGACGGCGCTTGCGCTCGACGAGCGCCGCTTCGACGACGCCCGGCGCCTGCAGGACGGGGTCGCGCGCGACGCGCAGCAGGCCGAGGCGGTCCAGTGGAACCTGGCACGCATCGCCGAGGAACGCGGCGAGGACGGCGAGGCGGCGCGCCACTACGAGCGCATCAAAGGAGGCGCGCGCGCGGTGCCGGCGCAGCTTCGGGCCTACCGGCTGTGGCGCGCGCAGGGCCAGCCCGAACGC
>DASTOQ010000082.1:0-4217 GCA_035720205.1 Steroidobacteraceae bacterium
GACAACATGGCCTTCGTCGGCATCCTGTCGACGCAGCTGTGGCATGCCGAATTCATCGACCGCCAGCACTGACGGGAGCCGCACGCGATGAGCGATCCACTGCACGACCAGGTCCGCCGCTTCATCCTCGAGAACTACCTGTTCACGGATGACCCGGCGCAGCTCGGCCTCGACGACTCGCTGCTCGGGCGCGGCATCGTGGACTCCACCGGCATGCTCGAGATCATCCTGTTCATCGAGGAGCAGCTCGGCGTCAAGGTCGCGGACAGCGAGATGATTCCCGAAAACCTCGACTCGGTGAACCGCATCGCGGCCTTCGTCACCTCCAAGCGCAAGGCGGCCTGAGGGCCGCGCAGGCAGCGACATGTCCGAGAAGACGCTCACGAGCCTGCTGGAAGCCGCGGCGCGGCGCCGGCCCGATGAGCCCGCGCTGAGCTGGAAGGCGGCGCGCTGGAGCTACGCGCAGCTCTCGGGCGCGGCCGCCGCGACGGCGGCCTTCCTGCAGACCCGGGGCGCCGCGCCGGGCGATCGCATCGCGCTCCTGTTCCGCAATTCCCCGCATTACGTCGCGGCCTACTACGGGACGCTGGCGGCCGGCTGCGTGACCGTGCCGCTCAATCCGCACGAACACGCGCAGGTGCTCGCCCGCCAGATGGAGCATTCCCAGTCGCAGCTGCTGCTCGGCGACCCGGCGCATCCGGAGTGGAGCGCGATCGCGGAGCTCGCGGTCGCCGCGGGCGCCGAGGCCATCGAGGTGCCGTCGGAGGACGATGCCGGCACTCATGCGCGTTACCTGCGGCAGATGGGCGGCCCCGCGGCCACCGGCGGGGCAGGCCCGGCGCCGGACGCGCTGGCAACCATCATCTACACCTCCGGGACGACCGGCCGGCCGAAAGGCGTGATGCTCTCGCACCGCAACCTGGCTTCGAATACCGGGGCGATCGTCGAGTACCTCGGCCTCACGCCGGAGGACCGCGGCATCGCGGTGCTGCCATTCCAGTTCTCCTACGGCAATTCGGTGCTGCACACGCACCTGTCGATCGGCGCCGAGCTCCTGCTCGAGGATTCGATCGCCTATCCGCACGCGGTATTGCAGCGCATGGCGGACGAGGGCGTCACCGGATTCTCGGGCGTCCCCTCGACCTTTGCGCTGCTGCTCTCGCGCTGCGAGCTCACGGCCTACGACTTGCGCAAGCTTCGCTACCTCACCCAGGCTGGCGGGCCGATGCCCAAGGCGAACATCCAGCGCCTGCGCGCGCAGCTCCCCGGCGCGCGGCTGTTCGTCATGTACGGGCAGACCGAGGCTTCCGCGCGGCTTTCCTACCTGCCGCCGGAGCGCCTGGAGGACAAGCTCGGCTCGGTCGGCATCGCGATCCCGGGCGTCGAACTCGCCGTGCAGCGCGCCGATGGCGTCCCCGCCAACCCGAACGAGGTGGGCGAGATCGTCGCCCGCGGCCCGAACGTCATGCAGGGCTACCTGAACGACGTGCAGGCGACCCACGAGGCGCTGCGCGACGGCTGGCTGCACACCGGCGATCTCGGCCACTGCGACGACGACGGCTTTCTCTACATCGACGGCCGCGCGGTCGAGATGATCAAGGTCGGCGCCTTCCGCGTGAGCCCGCAGGAAGTCGAGGAAGTGATCGCGGCCATCCCCGGCGTCGCGGAGGTCGGCGTCACCGCGGTGCCGGACGAGCTGCTCGGCCAGGCCATCAAGGCCGTGATCGTCCTGAAGGACGGCGCGCACCTCGACGTGCGCACGGTCAAGGCGCATTGCCGCCAGAACCTGGCGATGTACAAGGTGCCGAAGCTGGTCGTGTTCGCGGGCACGCTTCCGTACACTGCGACCGGCAAAGTGCGCCGCCTGGGACTCGCATGAAGCTCGACTACTCGGTCCTCGACATCGACCTCGGCATCGAAGCCGACCGCATCGCGCGCCGCCTGCGCGAGATCCTGCGTGAGCTTTCGCGTCGCGGGCTGGTGGTCGCCATGTCGGGCGGCATTGACAGCTCGGTCTGCGCGGCGCTCGCGGTGCGCGCAATCGGCAAGGACAAGGTTTTCGGATTGCTGCTGCCGGAGCAGGATTCCGCGAGCGGCAGCAGCCAGCGCGGCCGCCAGCTGGCGCAGCACCTGGGCATCGAGTGCGAGCTGGTGGACATCGCGCCGACGCTCGCCGCCATCGGCTGCTACCGCTGGCGCGACGAGGCGATCCGCCGCGTGTTCCCGGACTATGACGGCAGCTGGAAGAACAAGATCGTGATCGCGGGCGGCCTCGAGGGGCAAGTGAACCACTTCAAGCTCGTGGTGCAGACGCCGGCAGGGGAGGTCAATGAGGCGCGCCTGGGACTGCGCGAATACCTCCAGATCGTCGCCGCCACCAACTTCAAGCAGCGCATCCGCAAGACGGTCGAGTACTTCCACGCCGACCGGCTGAACTATGCGGTGGTCGGCACGCCGAACCGGGTCGAGTACGACCAGGGCTTCTTCGTCAAGAATGGCGACGGCAGCGCCGACGTGAAGCCGATTGCGCACCTGTACAAGACCCAGGTGTACGCAATGGCCCGGCACCTCGGCCTGCCGGAGGAGATCTGCACCGCGACGCCGACGACCGACACCTACAGCCTCGCGCAGGGGCAGGACGAGTTCTACTTCGCGCTGCCGTACCGGCAGATGGACCTCGCGCTGTGGGCGCTCAACCACGGCCGCCCGGCGGCAGAACTGGGCCAAGCGCTCGGCATCAGCGCCGCGCAGGCCGAGCGCGTTTACGCGGATATCCAGGCCAAACGCAAGACCACGCGTTACCTGCATGCCAAGGCCGTGCTGGTGGAAGCCGTCGCCGAACTGTCGGTCTGAGGCGTCGCGATGGCGGCGCCTTGCGGGCTGGTCGTGGTGTTCTGGGCCTCCCTCCTGGCGGTCGCATATCCCTACCTGGTTTATCCGCTGCTGCTTGTGGCCTGGAACCGCCTGACGCTGCGCCGCGCGCCGGCGCCGCAACCCGGCCACCAGCCGACCGTCACCGTCATCTGCCCGGTGCACGACGAAGCGGCGCGCATCGAGGACAAGGTCCGCAACCTCCTGGCGCTCGATTACCCACCGGACCGGATGCAGATCCTGGTCGTCGGCGACGGTTGCACCGACCGGTCGCTGGAGCTCGCGCTGCTGGAAGGCCAGGGCCGGGTCGAGGTCGTGGACCTGTCCGAGCGGCGCGGCAAGGCCGCCGCGCTCAATGCCGGCCTCGAGCGTGCCGACGGCGAGATCGTGATGTTCACCGATGCCGGCATCGTGCTGGAGCCGGGCTCGCTGGCCGCGCTCGCCGGTCATTTCGCCAATCCGGAGGTCGGCTGCGTGTCCGGCGAGGACGCGATCGAGGGCGGCGGCGGCGAGGGCCTCTACGGCAAGCTGGAGTTGCTGCTGCGCCGCGAGGAAGCGCGCCTGCACAGCATTGCGGGCGCGAGCGGCTGTCTTTACGCAATGCGCCGTTCGCTGTGCCGGCCGTTCCGCGCCGGCATGGCACCTGATTTCCTCTCGGTGCTCGACACGGTGCGCGCGGGTTTCCGGGCGCTGGCCGAGCCGGCCGCCCGCGGCACGATGACCGCCACGGCGAGCACGGGGGCCGAGTACCGGCGCAAGACCCGCACCTTCCTGCGCGGCATCACGGCGCTGTTCGGCAACGCGGCGCTGCTGAATCCATTCCGGCATCCGGCGTTCAGCTTCATCCTCGTCTCGCACAAGCTCATGCGCTGGCTGGCGTTCGTGCCGCTCGCGGCCTGCTTCGTCGCGGCGTTCCTGCTGCGGGCGGAGCCGGTCTATGCCCTGGCGTTCTACGGCCAGCTGGCGCTGTATGCGCTGGCGGGACTTGGCTTACAGTCGCAACTGGTTGCGCAGCGTTCGCCGCTCATCCGGCTTGCGGCCTTCTTCGTGCTCGTGAATGCCGCGGCGGCCCGGGCTCTCGGTCAGTGGCTCGCTGGAGTGCGGCAGGAAGTCTGGGAACCGACGCGGAGGCCCGCGTGAGCGCGCGCGGCCCGATCCGCGTGCTGCACCTGCGCGACTCGCCCTGGGTGGACGGACCGGGGCGAACCATCCTCGAGACGGCTGCGCGGATCGACCGCAGCCGGATCGACTACACGATCGCGCCGCTCGTGCCGGACGATGGCGCCACGCATCCGCTCGTCGTCGCGGCGCGCGCGCGCGGCGTGCCGGTGCAGCCGGTCACCGAC
>DASTOQ010000083.1:0-8309 GCA_035720205.1 Steroidobacteraceae bacterium
GGGCCATCTCAGCGCTGCCAGAACGCCGGGGTGAGCAGCAGGATGAACGTGAAGATCTCGACGCGGCCGGCCAGCATGGCGATCACCGAGATCCACTTCGCGGCGTCCGGTACGTCCTGAAAATGGACCGACACGTCGCCGAGCCCCGGGCCCACGTTGTTGAGGCAGGTTGCCACCGCCGACCAGGCCGTGACCTGATCCAGTCCGAGCATCATCAGCATGAACATCAGCACGGCGAATATGATGAAGTACATGGCGAAGAAGCCCGCCACGCCGCCGATGATCCGCATCGGCACCGGGCGGCCGCCGATCTTCACCGGGATCTCGGCGCTCGGGTGGACCAGCCGCTTGAGCTCGGAGACGCCCTGGCGGAACACGATCAGCCAGCGGATCACCTTCATGCCGCCGGTCGTCGAGCCGGCGCAGCCGCACACCAGCGTCAACAGCATCATGACGACGGGCAGGGCGCCGGGCCAGTGCGCAAATCCGGTGGTCACGAATCCGGTGCTGGTCTGGATCGAGACGATCTGGAACGCGGCGTGGCGCAGCGAAGAGCCGAAGCCGTCGAACTCGCCCATGATGCGCAGGTAGACCGCCGCGCCCGCTACCAGCGCTGCGACCAGCCAGAAGTAGGCCTGGAACTCCGGATCGCGCCAGTACAGGCGCGGGTCCCGGCCGCGGATCGCGAGGAAGTGCAGCGCGAAGCTGACGCCGCCCAGGAACATGAACACGGTCGCAATCGCGTCCACGGCGGCGCTGTCGAAATGGGCGAAGCTCGCGTCGTGCGTGGAAAAGCCCCCGGTCGCGAGCGTGGAAAAGGCGTGACCCACGGCGTCGAACCAGTCCATGTCGCCGGTCAGGCGGTACGCCACCGCGCAGGCCGCGGTCAGCGCGGCGTAAACCGTCCACAGCGCCTTCGCCGTCTGCGTGATGCGGGGCGTCAGCTTCTGGTCCTTGAACGGGCCCGGCGTCTCGGCCTTGTACAGCGACATGCCGCCGATGCCGAGCACCGGCAGCAACGCCACCGCCAGCACGATGATTCCCATGCCGCCGAACCACTGGATCTGCTGGCGGTAGTACAGGATCGACTTCGGCAGCTCATCCAGGCCGACGATGACCGTCGCGCCGGTGGTCGTGAAACCGGAGACCGCCTCGAACACCGCATCCGTGAACGACATCCGTGGAACGTCGCTCAGCAGCAGCGGCGTCGCCCCGGCAATACCCAGGAAGAACCAGAAAACGGCGACGACGAGGAACCCGTCGCGCAGGCGCAGGTCGCGGCGCAGCGCGCGAACCGGGAACCACAGCGCGATGCCGATCGCGGCGATGATGCCGAACGCGACGACGAACGGGTACCAGTGGCCGTCGGAGTAGCCGAGCGAGACCCCGACCGGAGGCAGCATCGTCAGGCTGAAGAGCATGAGCATCAGCCCGAGGATGCGTTGCACCATCCGCAGGTTCATGTGCGGGTCCCGGCCTGGAACAGCCGGCCGACTTCCTCCACGTGGCGACGATCGGTCAGGAACAGGATCACGTGGTCGTCCGCCTGGATGACCGTGTCGTGGTGGGCCATCAGCACGTCCTCGCCACGCACCACCGCGCCGATCGTCGTGCCCTCGGGCAGCTCGATCTCCTCGATGCGCTTGCCCGCGACCGGCGAGTCGTGGCTCTCGTCGTGCACGATCGCTTCCATCGCCTCCGCCGCACCCCGGCGCAGCGAGTGCACGCGCACCACGTCCCCGCGGCGCACGTGCGCCAGCAGCGCGCCGATCGTGATGGTCTGCGGCGAGATGGCGATGTCGATCGAGCCGCCCTCCATGAGCTCCGCGTAGGAGGGCTTGTTGATCAGCGCCAGCACGCGCCGGGCGCCGAGGCGCTTGGCGAGCATGGCCGAGAGGATGTTGGCCTCCTCGGCGTTCGTGACCGCCGCGAACACGTCCGCATCGTCGATGTTCTCCTCCAGCAGCAGCTCCTCGTCGGCGGCGTCGCCGGTGAGCACGAGGGCGTTGCGCAGCGCCTCGGCGGCGCGGCGCGCGCGCCCCTGGTCGCGCTCGATGAGCTTGACCTGCAGGTGATCCTCGAGCGCGCTGGCGAGGCGGAAGCCGATGTTGCCGGCGCCGGCGATCACCACGCGCCGGATGGCCGACTCCTGCGTCGACAGCTCCTGCATCATCGGGCGGATGTCCGGGCGCGCCGCGACGAAGAAGACCTCGTCCTGCTCCTCGATGACGGTGGCGCCCTCGGGCTTGACGCTGCGGCCCTTGCGGTAGATCGCGGCGACCCGCACCTCGCGGTTCGGGATGTGCGAGCGCAGCTCCTTCAGCTGGTGCCCGACCAGCTTGCCGCCCTTGAGCGCGCGCATGCCGACCAGGCGCACGCGCCCGTCGGCGAAGTCGAGCACCTGCAGTGCGCCGGGATAGTGGATCAGGCGCTCGACGTGATCCGTCACCAGCTGCTCCGGGCTCACCGCGAGGTCCACTGGTATCGCGTTGTCGCCGAACAGCTCGGGCCGCCGGTGGTAGTCGCCGGAGCGGATGCGCGCGATCTTGGTCGGCGTGCCGAACAGCGTCCAGGCGATCTGGCAGGCCACCATGTTGACCTCGTCGCTGGAGGTCAGCGCGACGATCATGTCGGCGCTGCGGCCTCCCGCGGCCTCGAGCACGGCCGGGTGCGCGGCGTTGCCGGAGACCGTGCGGATGTCGAGGCGGTCCTGCAGGTCGCGCAGGATCTCGTCGCGCGTGTCCACGACCGTGACGTCGTTGACCTGCTCGCCGGCCAGCTGCTGGGCGGCCGTGCTGCCGACCTGGCCGGCGCCGAGGATGATGATCTTCACTGCCGCTCCCTCACCGGCCCGGAGGCCAGTTCCGCGACGCCGCAGATTCTAGCGCAGCCCACGCGGAGTCACTTGCCATCCCGGCCGTGCGGGGCGGGAACCCTGCTCGGTCGCTCAGAAGAGCGGACATTCGCGCCCTCGCAGGTTCCCGCCCCGCACGGCCGGGAAGCAAGGTGGCGGCCCGGGTGGATTGCGCGCATCCGCGACGCCGTGTGACCGACGGCAGGCGGGCCGCGAGCGAGCGAATGCGGTCGCCGCGCTGAGCGAGCGAACGGCCTGCCTGCCGTCCGGCTCGCGACATCGCGTTCCTACGAAATCTGCTCGAGCCGCGCCAGCTCGTACATCAGCCACTTCTGCCCGGCCTGCTCGAAATTGACGTGCACCTGGCGGCTCTCGCCCGCGCCCTCGAAGCGCAGGATCGTGCCCTCGCCGAATTTCGGGTGGCGCACGCGGGCGCCGAGGCGCATCGGCGCGTCCTCGCCGGCGATGGGCGCGGCCGCGCGCGAGCGGCGCCGAGTCTCGGCGGCCTCCGCGGCCGGGCCGCGGCGCACGATCGCAGGACCGGGGGCGGTGTAGAGCGGGCGGCTGACGGAGATGCGGGGCCGCACGTCCTCGAGCGCCTCAGGCGGCAGCTCGGAGAGAAAACGCGACGGGTCGCGGTAGGACGTGTGCCCGTAGATGCGCCGGCTCTCGGCGTGCGTGAGGTACAGGCGCTGCATCGCGCGCGTGAGACCCACGTAGCACAGGCGCCGCTCCTCGGGCAGGCGGTCGGCGTCGAAGGCCGAGTGCTCTGAGGGGAACAGCCCTTCCTCCAGCCCGACCAGGAACACGGTCGGGAATTCCAGCCCCTTAGCGGCGTGCAAGGTCATCAATTGCACGCAGTCGAGCCCGGTCGCGGCCTGGGTCTCGCCGGACTCCAGCGTGGCGTGCGCGAGGAACGCGCCCAGCGGCGCCAGGCCGTCGTCGTTCTCGGGCTCGAAGCCCTCGGCGGCGTTCACGAGCTCGTCGAGGTTCTCGACCCGCGCCTCGCCCTTGTGGTCCTTCTCCTTCGCATGGTGATCGCGCAGGCCCGAGGCCTGGATGACGTGGCGCACCTGCTCCTCGAGCGGCAGCGACGCGATGTCCGCGGCCAGCTTGTCGATCAAGCCGAAGAAGCCGCGCAATGCGCCGGCGTCGCGGGCTGGTCGTGATGGCAATAACTCCTGGCCAGCGTCCCAGAGGCTGACGGCGTGCTCGCGCGCGTGGGCGCGCAGCGGCTCCAGCGTCTTGGCGCCGATGCCGCGGGTCGGCAGGTTCACGACACGCTCGAAGGAGATGTCGTCGGCGCGGGACTGTGTCAGGCGCAGGTAGGCGAGCGCGTCCTTGATCTCGGCGCGCTCGAAGAACCGCAGGCCGCCGTACACGCGGTACGGGATGCGCGAAGCCATCAACACTTCTTCGAAGGTGCGCGACTGGGCGTTGCTGCGGTACAACACGGCGGCGCCCGACAACGGCAGGCCGCGGCGCTCGTGCTCGCGGATGCGCTCGATGACGAAGTCCGCCTCGTCGCGCTCGTTGAAGGCGGCGTATACCCGGATCGGTTCGCCGCCTTTCGCGGCGGTCCACAGCTCCTTGCCCATGCGATCGCTGTTGCGCGAGATGACGGCGTTCGCGGCCGCCAGGATCACCTGGGTGGAGCGGTAGTTCTGCTCGAGGCGGTACACGGTCGCACCGTACTCGCGGCGGAAGTGCTGCATGTTCTCGACGCGGGCGCCTCTCCACCTGTAGATGGACTGGTCGTCATCGCCGACGACGAATGGCGCGCCGGTCTTCCCGGCCAGCAGCCGCAGCCAGTCGTACTGGATGCCATTGGTATCCTGGAACTCGTCCACCAGGATGTGGCGGAAGCGCTCGCGGTAGTACGCCCCGAGGTCCGGCACGTTCTGCAGCGTCTCGTAGCAGCGCAGCAGCAGTTCCGCGAAATCCACCACGCCCGCCTGCTCGCAGCGCGCCTCGTAGAGCGCGTACAGGCGGATGAGCTGGTGGCGCGTCGGGTCGCCGCGGTCGTCGAGCTTCTTCGAGCGCCGGCCCTCGTCCTTGTGCGCGTTGATGAACTGCTGCACCTCGCGCGGCACCCAGCGCTGCTCGTCCAGGTTCTGCTCGCGGATAATCTTGCGCACCAGGCGCTGCTGGTCGTCCTCGTCGATGATCTGGAACGACTGCGGCAGGCCGGCCTCGCGCCAGTGGCGGCGCAGCATGCGGTGCGCGAGGCCGTGGAAGGTGCCGATCCAAAGCGGGTCGGCCGGCATGGAGAGCAGCGACTCGATCCGCCCGCGCATCTCGGCGGCGGCCTTGTTGGTGAAGGTGACGGCCATCAGGCCGTGCGGCGAGACGCCGTGCTCGAGGATCAGCCAGGCCGCGCGATGCGTGAGCACGCGCGTCTTGCCGCTGCCGGCGCCCGCCAGTACCAGCACCGGGCCGAGCGGCGCCGTGACGGCCTCGCGCTGGGCGTCGTTCAGCGAATCGAGCAGGCGGTGTGCGGCCATGGGCCGCGCATTCTAACAAGCAGCGTGTAAAGGGGACGCATCCCATTTAACTGCTTAAATGGGATGCGTCCCCTTTTATTTTTCCTGCGCGAATTGGACCAGGGCGAGGACGAGCGCGATCACGACCGGCCCCAGGAACAGGCCGATCATGCCGAAGGCGGCGAGGCCGCCGATCACGCCGATGAACACGGCGATGGTGGGGACATAGGCGCGCCCGGAGATCAGCAATGGCTTCAGGAAGTTGTCCACGCTGCTGACGATCGCGCCGACCACCAGCAGCGCGACCGCCGCGCCGTAACGGCCCTGGAAGGCGAGCACCGCAACCGCGGGCACCCACACCAGGGCCGTGCCGCCGAACGGCACGACCGAGAGAATCGCCCCGATCACGCCAAAAACGACGGGAGCCGGCAGCCCCACGAGCGCGAATCCGGCGCCGAGCAGCAGGCCCTGCACGACGGCGGTCAGGATCGTGCCGCGCATGACCGCGCGTGTGACGAGCGCGAGCCGGCTGGCGAGCGCCTCGCGCCGCGTGGGCGGCAGCGGCACGAGGCCTATCGCGCCCCCGGCCATCGCCCGGCCGTCGCGGATGAAGAAGAAGAGCAGGAACAGCATGGCGGTGAACGAGAGTACGGTGCCGACCGCGCCCAGGAACGCGGTCCCGCCGAGCGAGGCGAGCCGCTCGAGCAACTTGCGGCCGCCCTCGATGAGCCAGGCCTGCACCTCGGCCGCGCTGACGTGGGCGTACTGGTCGAGCCAGGCGAGCGCGGGACCGACCACCGGCAGCCCCGCGAAGTCCGCGAAGGTCCTGCCCTCCTGCCTGCCGATCCATTCCTGCAGCAGCATGGCGAGCCCCGCGGCCTGGCGCGCGAATGCGACCGCGAGCGCGGTCAGCGGGCCGATGAAGAGCAACAGCACGAGCACGGTCAGCAGGAACGCCGCGATCGACTCGCGGCCGCGCAGCCATCCGGCGAGCCGCGCCTGCGCGGGCTGCAGCAGGAAGCCGATGAACACCGCCCAGGCCAGCGGCGCGAGGAACGGCTCGAGGATCCGGTAGAGCAGGAAGGCGAGCAGCGCGAGCCCGGCGACCGCGAGCACGCGCTCGTAGAACAGGATATTGGCGTTGCCGTTCACGTCAGTCCTGCCCGAGCGCCGCGCGCACGCGCTCCGCGTGCGCGGCCAGCAGGTCGTGGTCGGCCTGCTTCGCCGCGTGGATGCCGAGATCCTTGCCGGCGTATCGCGGGATCACGTGGAAATGCAGGTGGAAGACGCTCTGGCCGGCGGCGGGGCCATTCAGCTGCGCGATCATGAGCCCCGGTGGGCCGAAGGCCTTCTTCACGGCGCGCGCGACTTTCTGCGTCGTGCGGATGGCGGCGGCCAGCGATTCCGGCGGCGTCGAGCAGATGTCCTCGCCGGCGTCCTTCGGGATCACGAGGGTGTGGCCCTCGGCCTGCGGCATGAGATCCATGAAGGCGAGCGTGGCGGCGTCCTCGTACACCTTGTGGCAGGGAATCTCGCCGCGCACGATGCGCGCGAAGACATTGTTCGCGTCATAGGCCATTGCCGGTCTCCAGTTGAAGTTCGACGGAGATCACGCAGTGGTCGGGCCAGCGCCCGCCCCCGGCGTAATCCCAGGCGCGGAACGATCCCGGCACCATCCGTTGCGACAGCCGGCGCGACAGGACCAGGTAGTCGATCGGCATGCGTGCGCCCTCGCCGTTGTTGCAGTCGACCGCGCCGCGATCGGCGCCGGCATTGTGCAGGTCCGCCTCGGCCGGCTCGCCGTCGTCGATCTCCGGCCAGAGCGCCACAATGCGGTTGCGGGCATCGCGCGCCGTGGCGCGCTCGCGGTCGAAGCGCCGGTTGAAGTCGCCGAGCACCGCAAAGGCCGTGCCCTCGCGCGCGCGGGCGTCGATCCAGGCCTCGAGCACGGGCACCTGTTGCTGCAGCACCCGGCAATCCGGCCGCGGATCGGTGAGCGGGTCGCGGTGGCAGGCGCTCTTGAGGTGCACGCCCAGCAGGCGGACCTGTTGCGGCGTACCCGGAAAGATCGTCACGTCGGCGCCCCAGCGCACGTCGTTGCCGGCCAGCCCGAGCGCGCGGTAGTCGCGGTTGCAGCGGTGCGGGATCCCGCGGCGGATGGCGAAGCCGACGTTCTGGACGTGCCTGCGCTTCGTGAAGCAAAAAGCGTGGTCGGGAAAGACCGCGGCCGCCGCCTGCGCGCCGTCCACTTCCTGCAGGGCGATCACGTCGAGCGGCAGCGCCGCCGCAAAGGAGCGCAGCCGCGCGAGGTCCTGCTCGCTCCAGCGCGCGCGCGACACGAGATCGCAGGGGATCGCGCGGTCCCTGCCGCCGGCGCGCAGCCCGGGCTGCAGGCAGCGGGCCGCGAGCGCGTCGAAGGTCGCGGGCGTCATCATCCACTCGAGATTCCAGGTCGCGAGCGTGATCCGGTCGGCTGCCGCCGGCTGCGCCGCCAGTCCAAGCAGCGCCAGGACCGCGAGGCCCCTCACTGGCCGGAGCCGCGCCGGTTGGCGACCAGGTCGGCCACGACCGCGGGGTCCGCGAGCGTCGAGGTGTCGCCGAGCTGCTCGTGTTCCGCGGCGGCGATCTTGCGCAGGATGCGGCGCATGATCTTGCCCGAGCGCGTCTTCGGCAGCCCCGGGGCCCACTGGATATGGTCGGGCTGCGCGATCGGGCCGATCTCCTTGCGCACCCACTGCGAGAGTTCCCTGCGCAACTCCTCGGAAGGCGTTTCGCCGCTCTTCAGCGTGACATAGGCGTAGATGCCCTGGCCCTTGATGTCGTGCGGGAAACCGACCACCGCGGCCTCGGCGACCTTCGCGTGCGCGACCAGCGCGCTCTCGACCTCCGCGGTGCCGATGCGGTGGCCCGAGACGTTGATGACGTCGTCCACGCGGCCGGTGATCCACCAGTAGCCGTCCTCGTCGCGTCGC
>DASTOQ010000084.1:0-8907 GCA_035720205.1 Steroidobacteraceae bacterium
CCGCGAATGGGACGAGCACCACGCCGACGTGCGGGAGGCGATGAAGGACAGGCCGGGGCAGTTGATCGAGTTCAATCTCGACAGCGATCCGGTGCAGAAGCTCATCGACCGGTTGCCCGGCTACGGCCTCAGGGCCGAGGACTGGGGCGACGTCGGCCGCACGCGCGGCGTGCGGGAGCACGCGCTGGTGAAGCGGTTCAAGCGCTGGTGGGCGCACGCCCGCTTCCGGCCGGAGACCTGAGGCGCCCGTGATCGAGCGGCACAAGGTCCAGTTCCCGGTCAAGGAAGCCGCGCTGCGCGAGGACGTGCATGCGCTCGGCGGCCTGGTCGGCGAGGTCCTCCTGGACCAGGGCGGCCGGCATCTCTTCGACCTGGTCGAAGGCGACCGCGTGGCGGCGATCCGCCGCCGCGGCGGCGTCCCGGAGGGCGCCGTGGAGCTCGCGGTGCGCACGGCCGACCGGCCGGCCGCGGAGGCGCGCGACCTGATCCGCGCCTTCAGCAAGTGGTTCGAGGTCGTGAACCTCGCCGAGCGCGTGCACCGCGTGCGGCGCCGGCGCGAATACCTGTCGGGCAGCGACCGTCCGCAGCCGGGCGGCATCGGCGACTGCCTCTACCGCCTGAAGGCGGCGGGACTGGACGCGGAGCAGGTCCATCAGCTGCTGTCCGCCGCGACCATTTATCCCGTCTTCACGGCCCACCCGACCGAGTCCACGCGCCGCACCATGCTGCGCAAGAACCAGCAGATCGCCGACCTCATGATCGAGCGGCTGGACCCGACCCTGACGCCGGCCGAGCGGCGCGCGGCCTGGGAGCGGATCCGCATGGAGGTGACCTCGGGCTGGCAGACCGAGGCGCACCCGCACGAGCGCCTGACGGTCGCCGACGAGCGCGAGCACGTGCTGTTCTACCTGGCGGAAGTCATCTACCGGGTGGTGCCCGCGCTCTACGAGGAAATCGCGCAGTGGATGCACACGGTGTTCGGCGCGCCGCCCGAGCCCGGCCGGCTGCCGCTGATCCTGCGCTTCGGCAGCTGGGTCGGCGGCGACATGGACGGCAATACGGAGGTGCACGCCAAGGCCATCCGCGAGACGCTGCACCGGCAGCAGCAGCGCGTGATCTCGCTGTATTTCGACGAATGCCGCCGGCTCGCGGGCCAGCTGTCGCAGAGCGCCGGGCGCGTCGGCGTGAGCCGCGAGCTCGAGGCGCGCATCGCGGAATACGACATCCTGCTGCCCAAGGCGCGCGAGGCCGCTTCGAGCCGCCACGATCGCATGCCGTACCGCATCTTCCTGGCGCAGGTCGCCGAGCGGCTGCGCACGACTTACGACGGCCGCCCGAATCACTACGAGTCGGCGGAGCAGTTCATCGGCGACATCGGGCTGATCGAGGCCAGCCTGTCCGCCAATCTCGGCCGGCACGCCGGCCTGTTCCCGGTCGAGCGGCTGCTGTGCCGCGCGCGCACCTTCGGCTTCCACCTCGCGACGCTGGACGTGCGCCAGCACGCCAGCGTGCACCGCGACGTCGTGCGCCAGGGCCTGGCGCGGCCGGACTGGTACGGCACCAAGTCCTCGCTGCGGACCCGGATCCTGTGCGAGTCGCTCACCCGCGATCTCGGGCCGGCAGGAGCCTTCGACGCCGTCGGGCGGCGCACGCTCGCGGTGTTCGAGGCGATGATGCAGGGCCGCTACCGCTACGGCGAGCGTGCGGTCGGCGACTACGTCGTCAGCGGCACCGAGGCGGCGGACGACGTGCTGTCGGTGCTGCTGCTCGCGCGCTGGGCGAACATCACCGACCGCGACGCGGGCGAGGTGCCGCTCGACGTCGTGCCGCAGGTCGAAAGTGTCGCGGCGCTCGAGGGCGCCGGCGCGCTGCTGTCCACGCTGCTCGCCGAGTCGGGCTACCGCCGCCACCTGGCGGCGCGCGGGGGGCGCCAGACGGTGCTCATCGGCTACTCGGAGAGCAACCGTGCGAACGGTATCGCCGCTTCGCGCCATGCGATCTACCAGGCGCAGGTCGAACTCGTGAAGGCGGCGGCCGACGCCGGCGTCGACCTCACGTTGTTCTACGGGCGCGGCGGCACCGCCAGCCGCGGCGGCGGCCCGCTCGATCGCCTGGTGCAGAATGCGCCGCCCGGGGCGACGCGCGGCAGGCTGCGGGCGACCGAGCAGGGCGAGGGCATCAGCAATTCCTACGGCCTGCGCCGCATCGCGCTGCGAACTTTCGAGAAGGCGGTCAACGCCGTGCTGCTCGACCGCTTCGAGGTCCCGCAGGCGCCCGGCCAGGCCGGCGAACTGCAGGCGGTCATGCGCGCGGTGGCCGACGGCAGCCGCACGCGCTACCGCGCGCTGGTGTACGAGCGCCAGGACTTCCTGCAGTTCTTCCGCGAGGTGACGCCGATCGACGTGATCGAGCGCATGCAGATCGGCGGCCGTTCGGCGCAGCGCGAGGGCACCGGCATCGAGGCGCTGCGCACCGTGCCCTGGACCTACGCCTGGATGCAGTGCCGCTACGCGCTGCCCGGCTGGTACGGCATCGGCAGCGGCCTCGATGCGGCGGCACGCGAGCTGGGCGCGCAGCGCCTCGCCAAGGCCTGGGCCGCATGGCCCTTCCTCGCCAACCTGCTGGACGACGTCGAGATGGACCTGGTGCGCGCCGACCTCGACGTCGCCGCCCAGTACGATGGCCTGGCGACCGCGGACGCCTCGCCGATCGCCGGCGAGATCCGGCGCGAGCACGCGCTGGCGGTGCGCTGGATCACCTGGATCAAGGGCGAGGTGGACCTGCTCGACAGCCGCCCGCAGATGCAGCGCTCGACGCTGCTGCGCGCGCCGTACCTGGATCCGGTGCACCTGATGCAGGTGGACCTGCTGCGCCGCTGGCGCGCGGGCGGCCGCTTGGACCGCGAGATGTTCGACGCGCTGCTCGCGAGCGTGTCGGCGATCGCGCTCGGCCTGCAGGCTACGGGCTGAGGGCGGAGGGGGCGGCATGGGCGAGCTGACGGCACCGGGCGATCCACAGCGCAGCGTGTGCGTGTACTGCGCCTCGAGCGCCGCCTGCGAACCGCAGTACCACGAGGTCGCGCGGCGCCTGGGCGCGCTGCTGGCCGGCGCGGGCTGGACCGTGATCTACGGCGGCGGACGCTCGGGTTCGATGGGCGCGCTCGCGGAAGGCGCGCTGGGCGCGGGCGGGCGCGTGGTCGGCGTGATCCCGAAGTTCATGATCGACCTCGAGTGGGGCAACGACGACCTGTCGGAGCTGCACGTGGTCGAGGACATGCGCACGCGCAAGCACGAGATGCTGACGCGCGCGGGAGCGGTGGTCGCGCTCGCCGGCGGCACCGGCACGCTCGAGGAGCTGTTCGAGGCGATCACGCTCAAGCGTCTCGGCCTGTTCCTCGGCCCGATCGTGATCGTCAATACCGCCGGCTACTACGACCCGCTGCTGGCGCAGCTCGCCGCCGCGATCGACGGCCGCTTCATGGACGCGCGCCACGACCGCATGTGGACCGTGGTCGCCGCGGCGGAGGACGTGCTGGCTGCGATCGGGCGTTCGCCGCAGTGGGACGCCGGCAACCGCGATTTCGCGGTGGCGCGCTGATCCGGTAAAATCGGCGCATGAGCAACGAACATCCCGGCGAACCGCACATGAATGCGGAGGCCCTGTACCGCGAGGACGTCTTCACCGACCAGCGCGTCGGCACGGTGCGCAGGCTCGTGCCGGTGCGCGCCGATGGCAGCGATGATCCGGCGCGTCCCGTCATCTTCATCGGCTCGGCGACGGTCATGACCCCGATGGGCTCGCTGCCGCTGTCGTTCGAGCTGGACGCCACCGACCTTGCCGGCGCGGTTGCGCGCTTCGGCGCGGCGGCGCAGCAGGCGATCGAGGACGCGGCCCGCGAACTGCAGGAATTGCGCCGCCAGGCCGCCTCTTCGATCGTGATCCCGGAGACCGGCTCCGCCACCCTCAAGGGCATGGGCGGCAAGGGCGGCCTCCAGCTACCGTAAATAAATGGAATAAATGGGGACGCATCCCATTTAACTTCCGTCGTCGTAACGTGGGAAGTTAAATGGGATGCGTCCCCATTTATTTTCGCCGCCGGACGCGGCGGCCGCGCGCGGCGGCCATGTCGGCGAGCACGGCCAGCGCGGTCTGGCGCCGCTTCGTGTCCAGTTTCTGCCACAGCCGCAGCATCAGCTGCGTCTCGGCGTCGAAACCCGTGAGCGGCGCGATCGCGTCGTCGGTGAAACTCCTGATCGACTCATAGTCGATGCCGAGCCGGCGCGCGAGCCGGCGCAGCTCCGCCGGCTTCACCGGCACCGAGCTCAGCAGGCCCGCGATCGCCGACGGCGTCGTGCCCAGCAGCTTCGCCAGCGCGAGCGGATCCATCATGGCGCCGCCAGGTGCCTTGCCAGCCAGCCCTGCACCTCCTGGTAGAAGTAGCGGCT
The DNA here is from genome assembly GCA_035720205.1 of Steroidobacteraceae bacterium. Classification (GTDB taxonomy): domain Bacteria; phylum Pseudomonadota; class Gammaproteobacteria; order Steroidobacterales; family Steroidobacteraceae; genus SCUD01. The sequence continues at coordinate 4,446 of DASTOQ010000084.1, forward strand.
GTTCTCACCCTTGAGGATCCAGTGGTTCTCGTCGGGAAAGATCACCAGGCGGCTTTCGACCTGCTGGCGCTGCAGCACGGTCCAGAACTCGAGGCCGTTGTTGTACGGCACGCGGAAATCGCGCTCGCCGAAGGTCACGAGGATCGGGGTCTTCAGCTTCGTGGAATGCCAGAACGGGCTCTGCCGGCGCCACACCGGGCGGTCCTCCCAGGCGGGTCCGCCGAGGTTGCGCTCGCGCGACCAGGCGATGTCGCTCGTCGTCCACTGCGTCTTCAGGTCGTAGAGCCCCGCGTGGCTCACCAGCGCGCGGTAGCGCGTGGTCGATACCGCGAGCCAGTTCGCGAGATGGCCGCCATAGCTGGCGCCGCCCGCGGCCTGGCGCGACGCGTCGATGAACGGGTAGCGCCTGATGGCCTCGTCGGCCGCCTGGTTGATCTCGGCGGCGGGGCCCTCCAGCGGGTCGCCCTGGATGCCCTGCGCAAACTCCTCGCCGAAGCCGGTCGAGCCGGTGTAATTGGTCATCAGCACGACGTAGCCCGGCTGCGCCAGCAGGTGGTAGTTCCAGCGGAATATGAACTGGTCGCCGAACGCTCCATGCGGCCCGCCATGGATCAGCACGAACAGCGGGTACTTGCGCGACGCGTCGAAATCCGGCGGCAACGCGATCAGGTTGTGGATGCGACGGCCGCGCTTCGACGTGAACCAGAACTGCTGCACGGGCTGCCAGTCGATCGCGGCGACCCGCTCGGCATTGAAGGCGGAAAGCGCCGTGCGCGCGCCCGTCGCCGGGTCGATGCGGTGCACCTCGGGCGGGCTCACGGCGCTGCCCCAGTTCGCGACCAGCACCGGGGTTTCCCCGGTTCCTTCGACCGCCAGTCCGGCGAATGCCCCGGCCTCCAGCCGGCCCAGCTCGCGCACGTCGCCACCCGTCGCGGGCACCACGAACACGCGGTCGTGCCCCTCGTCCTCGGCGATCAGGAAGACGCGTTCGCCGTCCGGGGCGACCCGGAATCTGCTCACGGAGCGGTGGAAGTTGAATGCGACCGGTCGCGGCGACGGATTGCCCCAGTCGAAGCGCACCAGACGCGCGTCGTTGTAGACGAAGCGCGTGCGCGGCGTCTGGCGCGCGTACAGCGCCGAGCCGTCGGGCGCGAACTGCGGGTTCGAGTAGCTCGCTTCCGCAGCCGTCAGCCGGCGCGGCTCGCCGCCGCCGGCGGGGACCACGAACAACGACTGCTGCACCAGCGCGCGCGCGGCCTGGTCGCGGTCGGTGGTCGCCGTGAACACGATCGCGCTGCCGTCGGGCGACCAGGCCGCGTCCAGGGTCTCGCCCTCGTTGCCGAGATCGCCGCCGAAGCCGCGGCCTTTTGCGAGCTCGGTGCCCGCCAGCAGGTCGAAAGCTTCGGCGCCCGGCGCCAGCGGCTGGAGCATGAGCGTCGGCTGGCGCTCGTCCAGCCAGCGGTCCCAGTGCCGTATCGGGAACTCGTCGTAGGCGCGGGCGTTGTACTTGCGCGCCTTGCGTTCCTCGATGCGCGCGCGGTTGTCGGCGTCGTTCATTGCGCCCGGGTAGACCATGCTCGCGAACAGGATCGCCTCGCCGTCCGGCCGCCACTGCGGCCGCGTCGCGCCGGTCGACACGTTGGTGACGCGCGCCGCCTCGCCGCCGCCGGCGATGTCGAGCACCCAGATCTGGCTCTCGTCCTGTCCCTCGCGCTTGGCCGCGAAGGCGATGCGGCGCGAATCCGGGCTCCAGGCGGGGCCCGATTCCGCGCCGGCCGTGAACGTGAGCTGCCGCGGCGGCGCGCTGCCGTCGGCGGGCATCAGCCACAGGTCGCTCGACTTCTGCGCCTCGTCGTAGGCCGGCTGGGAGACGGCAACCACGACCCAGCGGCCGTCGGGTGAGAGCTCCGGCGAGCCGACGCGTTTCATCAGCCAGACGTCTTCGTGCGTGATCGGCCGCCTGGCCGGCTGATCCGCTGCAACCGCGCCCGGCGCGGCGAGCGTGAGGACGAGGGCGAGTGACAGCAGTCTCATGATCATCTCCATTGGCGCGCGCGCACGTTCTGCAGCAGCCAGGGCTGCTCCGGGACGAGCTTCTCGGTGAACAATTCGCCGCGGCCCTGCAGCGGCGTCCAGTCGGTGTAGGCGCCGACCAGCGAGCCGAGGTAAGGCCGCGCAACCTCGATCACCTCGCGGAAGTCGAGGTCATCGGCCTCGCGCAGGCCCTCGCGCGGATGGCGGATGGCCCACAGCGTGGCGCCGAGCGCCCCGGCCGCGACCTGCAGGCAGGTCGCGTTCGTGTACGGGACATGGCGCCGCGCTTCCGAGATCGAGAGCTGGGAACCGTACCAGTAGGCGTTCTTCGCGTGACCGGCGATCAGCACGCCGAGCTCGTCCATGCCGGTGACGATCTCCGCGCGGATGATGCGCCGCACCGGCTGCGGCTGCCAGCCGCGGCCCTCGAGCTCGAGCGCCGACAGCATCGCGTCGTCGCAGGGGTGGTAGACGAACATCACCGTGGGCCGGTATTCGATCCTGCCGCCATTGCGCAGCGTCAGGTGGTCCGCGATCGAGAACACCTCGTCGTGCGTCATCAGCAGCCCCTGGAAACCTCCGGAGGAGGGCAGCCAGCTGCGCGCGAAGGTCGCGCCGCCGGGCCGGTGCAGGTACACGGAGCCGCAGCGCGGGCGGTGCCATTGCGAGGCGGGCGGCTTGCCGGGCTCGGCCGTGCCGAGCGACAGCTCTGAGGGCTGCATCAGCTCGTCCACGAAGCCGTCGATGGACCAGGTGTTGACGAACTCGTTCGGCCGCTTCGGGCGGTCGGTGGCCTGGGTGTCGCGCTCGGAGATCTGGATCAGGGTCACGCCCAGGTCGCGCGCGAGCGCGGCCCAGCCCGCGGCCGCCGCGGGCGACTCGACATTGCGCCCGAGGCCGGTGGCGAGATCGAGCAGACCCTGCTTGACGAAGTGCGAAACCAGGCCCGGATTGGCGCCGTGATCCACGACGGCGGTCGGCGAGCCTGGCTTGAGGCGTCGCCCCAGCTTGAGCATGTCCTCGCGCGTCAGGTAATTGGTCCGCTCGCGCAGCGGCAGCATCGGGTTGTCGAAGACGCCGGGCCAGGGCTCGATCGAGGTATCCACGTACAGCACGCCGTGCTCCGCGCACCATTCGACGAGATCGAGGCTCGAGACGTCCACCGAGAGATTGAGCAGCAGGTCGCCGGCCTTCAGCCGCCGCCGCAGCTCGCGCTGGTAGGTCGCGGGTTTCAGGTGGCAGTGGACGAAGCGCGCCTGGTGGGCGGCGGCGAGCGCGCGCCCCTGTTCGCTGGCCTCGAGCACCGTCAGGCCGTCCTCGGGCAGCGACAGGTGCCGCCGCAGCAGCGGCAGGGCGGCCTGGCCGATGCTGCCGCAGCCGACCATGAGCACGCGCCCGGGGAATTCCGCGGTTTCGATCCGGTTGGCCGCCACAGGCGAACCGTAGCAAAGCGCCGCAGCCGGCGCACGCCCGGACCGCCACGGCGACGGTCTTGCACGCGGCGGTGCATAATCGCGCGACGAATCGAGGAGCGCAGAAGATGACCCTGAAAGCCCTGTGGGTGCTGCTGTTCGCGGTTCCGGCGCTGGCGGCGGACATTCCGCGCAGCGCAGCGCCGCCCGATACCAGGCTGTACATCATCTCGCCCGCCGACGGCGCCACCGTGACCGGTCCCGTGACCGTGCGGTTCGGCCTGCGCGGCATGGGTGTCGCGCCCGCGGGCATCGCGATCGACGGCACCGGCCACCACCACCTGCTGATCGACGTGGACGTACCCGCGCTCGACCAGCCGATCCCCGCGGACGCAAACCACCTGCACTTCGGCAAGGGCCAGACCGAGACCGTGCTGACGCTCGCTCCGGGCAGGCACCGGCTGCAACTGCTGCTGGGCGATCACCTGCACCGGCCGCACGATCCGCCGGTGGTCTCCGAGGCGATCACGATCACGGTCGCCCCGTGAACCGCGGGACGCTGTTCGCGCTGCTGCTGGCGCCGCTTGCGATCGCCTGCACGCGCGAGCCCGACTACGACTTGCTGGTCCGCGGCGGCACGATCTACGACGGTTCCGGCGCGGCCGGCTACACCGGCGACGTGGCGATCGACGGCGACCGCATCGTCTACGTGGGCCCCAGGGCGCCCGGTGAAGCACAGCGCGTGATCGACGCCGCGGGCCAGGCCGTGACACCCGGCTTCATCAACATGCTGTCCTGGTCGAACGAATCGTTGCTGGTCGACGGCCGGGGCCAGGGCGAGCTGCGCCAGGGCGTCACGCTCCAGGTGATGGGCGAAGGCGACTCCATGGGCCCGCTGACGCCGCCGATGAAGGAGGAGATGGTCGCGCAGCAGGGCGACCTGAAGTTCGACGTCGAGTGGACCACGCTCGGGGAATACCTGGAGACGCTGGAGCGCAAGGGAATCTCGCAGAACG